>JBDTHH010000355.1:0-23949 GCA_039937055.1 Ktedonobacteraceae bacterium
AAAACCTACCCCTGCGAAGGCGATGGATCAGACGACGGGTCATAGCAGGCACGACTTTTTGAGAAGCCCTGTCTCTTCATTCATTCGGCAGGCCCCGACCAGCGCGGCTTCCTCGAAAGCTATGGTCGCGATATCCTCCCAGGGATGCGGAGAAACAACCAGTAAATCACAAAAGTGCAAGAGGGGCGCTCCCTCTTGCCTCGTGTTCTCTCCTGCACCTGTGTGTTTTAAAGCTGTTTGACATCGGCGCAGCGTCCCGGTGTGGGGAAGAGCTTACCCGGATTGAACAGGTCGTCGGGATTCCAGGCGCCGCGCACCTGCTGCATAACGCGCAGATCGACCTCGCTGAAGATGAGCGCCATCTCCTCTCGCTTCTCAAGGCCGACGCCGTGCTCGCCGGTGATCGTGCCGCCGGCCTGCGCGCAGACCTCAAGGATCTCGTGGCCGGCCTGGCGCACGCGCTCGACCTCGCCGTCTATCTGCGAGTCGAACAGGATCAATGGATGCAGGTTGCCATCTCCGGCATGGAAGACGTTGCCGACGCGCAGCCCGTAGTGCTCGCAGATCTCGCTGACGCGCCGCAGTACGTAGGGGAGCTTCGTGCGCGGGACCACGCCGTCCTGGACGTAGAACTCGGGACTGATGCGTCCGACCGCGCCAAAGGCATTCTTGCGCCCCGCCCACAGCAACTGGCGCTCCGTTTCGTCGGCGGCGATGCGTACCGCGCGCGCGTGATGTGTATTGCTGATGCTGACGATCTGCTCTACCTGCTCCGTTACCGCCTCGCGCATGCCTTCGGCCTCGATCAGCAGCACCGCCGCTGCATCCATCGGGTAGCCGGCGTGCATATCCGCCTCGACCGCTTGCAGGATCAGGCGGTCCATCATCTCGATGGCGGCGGGGATCAGCCCGCTGGCGATAATCTCCGAGACGGTGTTCGAGGCGTCGTCTATGCTATCGAAGACGGCGACCAGCGTTTTGACGGCTTCGGGCAGGTGAACGATCCTGGCGATGATCTTGGTGACGATACACAGCGTCCCCTCGGAGCCAACGAGCAGCCCCGTTAGATCATAACCCGGTGTGTCCTGCGTCCAGCCCCCCACTTCTACGATCTCGCCCTCCGCCGTCACGATCTCCAGGCCCAGCACGTGATTGGTGGTGACCCCATAGAGCAGCGTGTGAGGCCCACCGGCGTTCTCGCCCACGTTGCCGCCGATGGTACATGAGCGCTGGCTGCTGGGGTCCGGCACGTAGTAGAAGCCGCCGGGGTTCAGGGCGTTGCTGAGGTGCAGGTTGACCAGGCCGGGCTGGACGACTGCCCGCAGATTGGCGTAATCAATTTCTAAGATACGGTTCATGCGCGTAAAGACGATGACGATGCCGCCGTGAATGGGCACGGCCCCACCGCTCAACCCGGTGCCCGCGCCTCGCGGCACGACGGGTACCTGGTAGCGCCCGGCGATCTTGACGATGGCCGCCACGTGCTCTGTGCTGGCTGGCAGCACGACAATCTCGGGACTCCCGCGATCAATCGAGGCATCATATTCATAGAGCATCAGGTCGTAGGGATGATGTAAAACGTAACGCTCTCCAAGGACGTTCACCAGTTCGCGCACCACCTCCGCTTTGCGCTCCGCCGGCATGCGCTCATAGACGGACCGTGTTGCTGTGGTGGGAGAAAGTTCGATAATGCTCATAGCTTGCGCCCCTTCCAGGATGCGTGTAACACAGACAGCTATCGCTATGGATCGACCCAGGCGGTCATACGCATATTACAATATATTATACATTGGCTGTGGGTGGAAGCGTTAGCCATTCAGCCACGCTAAAAGTATCTCTGCGCACGCCTTTACCTCGCCACTTTCATCTTGCAATGCCTGAAGAAGAGGATTGTGCATCTTCTCGATAGTGTCTTCCGACAGGTCATCCCCTTTGCCCATGCAGAGTTGCCAGAGAGCCTCAATCGCCCATTCGCGTACCTCTTGATCGTCGTCCTGGAGGGCCTGGATCAGATCATTGGTGGCGCGCTCATCCTTCAGCCAGCAGAGCAGCTCTGCGGCTTGTTTGCGCACGTGGCTCTGCTCATCCTGGAGGCCCTGGACCAGGGTATTCAGTGCGCGGTTATCCTCGAAGGCGCCCAGACCCTCTGCTGCATAAGCTCGTACCATCAGATCCTCATCGGTGAAAAAAGCGTTGAGAAGAGGTTCTAACGCTCGCTCATCCTTCAGGACACTTAAGGTAGCTACTGCCTCCCAGCGTACTTCGGCAGATACGTCCTGGACCACTGCAAGCAGCGGTTCGACAGCGCGTTTATCGGCCCATCCACATAACGCCTGTGCTACTTGAGCTCGTACCTTGGCATCCTGATCGGCAAGAGCCTGGATTAAAGGACCCAGAACCTGCTCCCGGTGTGCGCGTACAAACCAGTCTGTGTCTCGGCTATCGCCCATGCCGCCCAGCGCTAAGGCCGCGCATTGACGGATCTCGCCTTGCTCGTCGTGCAGGAGAACGAGTAAGGGAACGAGCGCGCGCTGATCTATCATATCGCCTACATCTGTGGCTGCGGCTGTGCGCTCATCAAGAGTCTTTGCATCCCTGATCTGTGCAATCAAACTGTCGATTTTTTCTTCGCGCGTGGACGGATGCTCAAGTTCCTGAAGGGTTTCTTGCATCGTCTGCCTGGTGAGCGGATCGGCCTCAGTTGCCAGTGCTTGCTGTAAAGGCGCTTTCGCCTCCTGGGCCTTGAGGTGTCTCAATCCCCAGGTAGCCTGCCGGCGCAGGATATCGTTCGATGATGAGAGCGCCTCAATCAGCGTCGGGATTGCTGGCCTATACTTGCAAAATCCTACCACGGAGGCGAGCAGGATACGCAAGTCAGAGTCGTCATTTGCTTTGTGATACTCCTCTAAAAGCGCGGGCCCGGCTGTGGGGCCGCCGATATGCCCAAGAGCATCTATGGCTTCCTCGCGCACACCTGCATCAGGGTCAGCGAGGGCTTCGATGAGGGCTGGAACCGCCTGCTTCGTCTCTGAAGATCGTCCTTCAAAAAACTCAGCTCTAGCGCGTAAGTTGAGAATGTAACAGAGCTGGTAGCGTATGTGAGGGATGGCACTTGCGCGCAACGCAGCTACGATGTCCGAAACTGCTGCTTCGTCTCGGATCTGGTAGATAAAGGGCCAGGGATCTCTGGTAGGTTTTTCCAGGAGAGCGAGGATATCTGCTGAGTCCATAGCCGTGTGACCTTATCTCTTTTTTTTACAGTCTACTACTGAGCATGGCTTAATGGGTCAGTCGCTCCGGCAGATATGCTGCGTGGGCGGCGGCGAGATCGTCGTACACCGCTTCGGCTTTCGTGTAGGACATGACCAGGGGATTGGCGGCCAGCGCCTTGATGGCATCCTGGCGCGATCCCCAGAGCGCGGCCCTGGCAGCGGCGCCCTCGTACTCGGCGAGCAGGGTGATCAGCCCGCGCTGGTCAAGAGCGATGCCGCCGTCTCCCTGGGCGAGCGGGCTGGCTCCGCGCGCGTCGACCCTGCAGGGCAGCTCGACAACGCGATCGCTGGCCAGGAAGTCGATCGCGCCCCTGTTCGGCACATTCAGGACCCATTCCTCGCCTGTGTCGTGCAGGATGCTGCGCAGGATGTCCAGTACAAAGTCGCCGAAGCCGCCGCTCCCACGCATCTTCACCAGGTGCGGTACCTCTTTCTGCGCCTCTTCCCGATAGTGGGCCAGAATATCCGGTAGCAACGCCAGAATATCCTCTGCGCGCGAGGTCGTTTTGTGTTGCAGGAAGTGCAGAACGCGTTCGGGGAAGTAGTAGTAGTGCAGGTAATGGGAGGGGATGGCTCCATAGCGCGCCGTCAGCGTGATGTGCATAACTTCCTGGTAGTTTTCCGCCGTCATTTCAGGGTGCGCCTCGATATAGTCCCGGCACCAGGCGACGATCTGCGGCAGCACGTTAACGCCGTCACGCCAGACCGCTGTGGTCCAGTTGCCATGATTCAGGCCTACTGTGCGATAGTACAGTCGCTTCCCTGGCTCCGCAGCGATCCCCGCCTGCTGCGCGCTGCCTGGAATCTCATGCACGGGGCCGTCGCACATGCCGATGAGGCGTACACTGCTACAATGCGCGATGGCTTCCGTAACAATGTTGCTGGGATTGGTATAGTTGAGCAGAAAGGCGTGTGGCGCGACGCGCTCCATCTCGGCGGCGATCTCCGCCACAACCGGCACTGTGCGTAGCGCGTAGAAGAAGCCCCCCGGTCCCACCGTCTCCTGCCCGATCAGCCCGTGGCGCAGCGGGATCTGCTCATCGAGGCGGCGCGCCTGCATCCCGCCCGTGCGGAACGCGGTCACCACAAAGTCGGCATCGCTGAGCGCGGCGGTGCGATCGGTGGTGCGTTCGAGCGTGATATCGGCCCCGGCCTGTTTGAAAAACTTGCTGCCAAGAGTATAGATCAGTTCCAGACCATCCTCGTTGATATCCATCAGCGTAATCTGACAGCCCTTGAACGTCTCCGCGTCATGAGCCAGCGAGCGCATCAGACCGGCGCAGTACGGGCTGCCCCCGCCGATCACTGCGATCTTTGCGCGCTGCTTTCGTGGGGCTATCGGAGCGTGTTCTTGAGTCGAAAATGTTTCTACCATGTATGGTTATTGCTTTCGTCGTAGGAAGGATACATCGTTCATTATCTGGCAGCGTATCACGGCGACCGGCGACCGTCAAGCTCAAGGGAGGCGGCCCTGATCCGCGTAGGGACGGGGCGCAGGCCAGCGGCGCCCCTACATGCCGCATCCCTACGCGGGCGCCATATCCCTTGGCGCTATTCATCTGGGGTTTCGTAGGTACACGACATAGCCATCGAAAACGAAGCGCGGGTATTGGCCCTGGCGGTGGACCACAAAGCGCGCAAAGGCTCTGGCTCCGCGCGAGTCCAGGGGAAAGACATAAGCCAGTCCGCACTACAGCCGCACTCTCTACCCTCCACAAGAACAGCAAACGCTCCTTTGCCACTATGTGGTTTGAGTTCTGACAGAACCACATAGTGGCAAAGGAGCGACACTTCTGTTATCTATTGTTTTGGGCTATACTCTATGCATGGGCACAGTAGTTAAAAGCAATGCAAATATTGTCTATAATTGTCACTACCATGTGGTGTGGTGTCCCAAATATCGGCGCAAAGTACTGGTAAACGGGATTGATGAGCGATTGAAAGTACTCATCCAGGAATGTGTTGAGCGGTGGCAACAGGAGTTTGTACAGGTAGAGGTCATGCCCGATCATGTCCATTTGCTGGTTGGATGTGATCCACAATTTGGCATTCATCGCTTAGTCAAGTTTGTCAAAGGCGCAACCTCTCACCAGTTGAGGTTGGAGTTTCCTATCCTCAAGCAAAAACTTCCGAGTCTTTGGACCAATAGTTACTACGTCGGGACAACTGGAGGCGTGACCCTAGAAACCGTCAAACGCTATGTTGAGAACCAGAAGGGCAAGTAGCCATGAGTGTGAAACGGGCCTACAAATATCGTTTTTACCCAACAGATGAGCAAGCACACAACCTTGCTCAGACCTTTGGGTGTGTCCGTTTCATTTACACTTGGGCACTCAACACGCGCAAATATGCGTACTTTGACCATGGCATCAAGCTGTATACCAAAGATTTGAGTGCAGCAATTACCGACCTGAAAAAAGCCGAAGGGACCATGTGGCTATCCGAAGTATCAGCCGTTCCTTTGCAGCAAGCCTTGAGGCATCTGGACACGGCGTACAAGAACTTCTTCAAGAAGCAGGCGAAATATCCCACGTTCAAAAAGAAACACCACGCCCAATCAGCTACCTATACTGACAATGCTTTCGTCCTGAGAGATGGCATGTTCACCCTGGCAAAGCACAAAGAGCCATTGCCTATCGTCTGGTCGAGGCCCTTGCCAGAGAAAGCAAAGGCTTCAAGCGTGACCGTTTCCAAAGATAAAGCAGGCAGATATTTTGTCTCGATCCTGATAGAAGAGGATATCCAGCCACTTCAACCAGAAGAGCAATGTGTAGGGGTTGACGTGGGATTAAAGTCGTTTGCAGTGCTTTCCGGTGGTGAGAGCATAGCCAACCCCAAATACTATGCTCATTCGGAGAAGAAGTTAGCGAAAGCACAGCGTCAGTTGGCAAAGAAACGCAAGGGGAGTAAAAACCGAAATAAGGTACGAAAGATCGTTGCTCGCATCCATGCCAAGATTGCCGATCAGAGACGAGATTATCAGCACAAACTCTCCACAAGGCTCATCCGTGAAAACCAAACGGTGTGCGTCGAGAGTTTGGCGGTCAAGAACATGCTCAAAAACCACACGCTTGCAAAGGCGATGAGTGATGTGGGTTGGTCTGAGTTCTTACGACAATTAGAGTACAAAGCGAAGTGGTACGGGCGGACCCTGGTCAAGATTGATCGTTGGTATCCGTCGAGTAAGACGTGTAGCGCCTGTGGGTACGTGCTGGAATCCTTGACGCTTGATGTGCGTGAATGGGTGTGTCCGGTTTGCGGCGTCTGTCACGACAGAGACGCAAACGCCGCTCACAATGTTCTCACCGAGGGACTCTCGGTGTTGGCCGCAGGGCTTGCGGCATCGGCCTGCGGAGGGGGTGTCAGACCAGCTCAGGTGAAAGCCTGGCGGGCACCCCCCGTTGAAACAGGAAAGCTCACTCGTGAGGGTGGGAATCCCCTGCCCTTTTAGGCATGAGGAGGATGTCAACAAAAGAGAGTGAAAGCCATGGATAAACTCATCGTTTGCCCGATCTTGATTGGCCGAGCAGTCGACCTGACAGCTTTTCAGGTGCTCATTGACCAGACAAAACAAGGGAAAGGGCAGGTTGCTTTGATCAGTGGTGAGGCTGGGATTGGCAAATCACGTCTGGTGGCTGAGGCGAAAACGTACGCTGCCAACCAGGAATTCTTGCTCCTGCAAGGGAACTGCTTTCAGACAGATCGCGTCTTTCCCTACGCTCCTTTCCTTGATTTGTTGCAGGCGTATTTCTCTCGTTCTTTCCCTCAGACGGAACGCCACGACCTGGCACCGTTTGCGCAAGAACTCTCGCAGTTTCTCCCTGATGTGACACCTCTCATTTCTGAGTCGACACCTCTCCTGGTACCCTCCGCTCCTGATCCACAGCAGGAGAAACGCCGTCTGTTTGCCCTCCTGCTCCATTTTTTCACCCAGCAGACCACACACCAACCCTTGCTGGTCATCCTTGAGGATCTCCACTGGAGCGACGACACCAGCCTTGAACTCCTCTTGTACCTGGCGCGGGGATGTAGACACCTGCCTATCCTTTTTGTGTTGACCTACCGAAGTGATGAAGTGTCTCCAGAGTTGAGGCACTGCTTGGCAGAACTTGACCGGGAGCACCTGGCGCAGGACTTCTCCTTGCAACGGCTCGGCCGTACCGAGGTCGATACGATGCTCCAGGCTATCTTTGCCATGCACCAGACAATAGCTACCGGTCTGGGAGAAAGCATCTATGCGCTTACTGAGGGAAACCCTTTCTTCATTGAGGAGGTACTGAAATCGCTGATCGCAACTGGTGAAATCGCCTCCAAAGATGGAGTCTGGGAGCGCACCTTGCTCTTTGGCACGCACACACGTCAGCCGTCTATTCCGCGTAGGGTGCAAGATGCCGTTTACCAGCGGACAAAGCAGTTGAGTCCTGCGGCCAGGCAGGTGTTAATCCTGGCCGCAGTGGCAGGCAGGCGCTTCGACCTCACTATTCTTCAACAGGTTATGGATACGGACGAGCCCCACATGCTGATGTTCATGAGAGAATTGATCGCAGCCCAATTGGTGATTGAAGATGGAGCCAACCAGTTCGCTTTCCGTCATGCGCTCACACGACAGGCCGTCTACTCAGAACTGCTGACAGGCGAACGCAGAATATTGCACCGTAGTATTGCTGAAACGATCGAGCAGCGTGCCTTCCCCTCCTCGATTCTGGATGCCCAGCTGGTCGACCTCGCGTATCATTTCTACGAAGGAGAAGTCTGGTCAAAGGCCGTGGAGTATGGACTACGCGCCGGAGAACGGGCGCTCATCCTGTACGCACCTCGTTCCGCTATTGAACACCTGACGCGTACGCTCGACGCGCTCTCGCGCCTGGGCAATCCTCCGCCCGCAACAGTGCTGCGAACTCGGGGACAAGCCTATGAAACCATCGGTGCATTTGAACAGGCACGCAGCGATTATGAGCGGGCCCTCGCGGTGGCCAGGGAAAGGCAGGACGGCCCCATAGAATGGCAGAGCTTCCTGGACCTCGGATTCCTGTGGGCCGGGCGCGACTATGCGCAGGCGGGACAGTGGTTCCGCGGCTCCCTCGATCTTGCACAGGGGTTGGCCGATCCGAGATTCCATGCTCGCAGCCTCAATCGCGTCGGCAACTGGCTGATGAATACTGGACAGGTTACCGACGGGTTGCAGGCGCACCAGGAAGCGCTGGCCATCTTTGAAAGGCTCCAGGACAAAGAGGGCATGGCCGAAACCTTCGACCTGCTGGGTATGGCCAACGGTATCTATGGGGATACCATACAAGCAGTGGAGCAGTACGACCGTGCCATTGCCATCCTGCGAGAGCTGAGTGACCGGCAGGGGCTTATCTCCAGTCTGACCTCGCGCGTCGCATACGCCAGCCTCAGTTGGGTTGAAACCACGGCGAGCGGTTGCGAACCAGCCGCGCACTGTTCCCACGACATCATGGAAGCGCTGAGTCTGGCGCGTCAGGTCGACTCCCTGCATGGGCAGGCCTTTGTCGAGTGGTGCGCGGGTCTCGCTTTTGCTTCCTTTGGGCAACTTGGTCAAGGGCTGGCGCACGCACAGGAGTCCATGCGGATCGCCACCGAGATCCAGCACGCGCAGTGGCTGGCCGCAGCGTATTTCACCCTGGGTCGCGTCTACTTCTTGCTCCTGGAAGCCAACCTGGCGGTACAAGCATTCGAAACAGGTCTTGCGATCGCAAAAGACACAGGTTCAGCCTGGTGGGTCGGCACTATTACGGCATACCTGGCGCAGGCGTATCTGTTGCAAGGAACCCGGCCGCGAGCAGCCGCGGTGCTCCAGGCAGTGATGAGACGCGATCAGCAGCCTGCGAGTTCGACAGAGCGCAGGCTCTGTTGGGCCTGGGGTGAACTTGCCCTGGCAAATGACGAGGCGGAGGTGGCGCTGAGCATTGCTGGGAGGTTGCTCGACTCAACCCCAGGAGCGACAAGGGCGCAACCCATTCCCTGGCTCCTCAAGCTCAAAGGGGAGGCGCTGGGGGCGCTCGCGCGCCGAGAAGAAGCCATCCAGGTCTTAGAGGAAGCCAGGCGCGGCGCCCTGGCTCGCCAGGAGCAGCCCCTCCTCTGGCAGATCCATCGTGCGCTGGGACGACAGCACCGGCGTCTCAAGCAGGAAGACCTGGCCCGGCGCAATTTCGCCTCGGCGCGCCAGGAGATCGCATTCCTGGCAAGCACGATTGACGATGGCTCCCTGCACGATCAGTTCTTGCAGGCCGCGCTGGCCACCCTTCCCAGGGAAAAACCGCTCTCTGCGAACCGCGCTGCCAAACAGGCTTACGCTGGGCTCACAGAGCGTGAACTGGAAGTGGTGGTGCTGATTGCGCAGGGGAAATCTAATCGCGAGATTGCTGAGGTGCTGGTGGTGGCCAAAATAACCGTTGAGACTCACGTCAACAACATCCTGCACAAGCTTGGCTTCACTTCGCGTACACAGATCGCGGTGTGGGCCGTCGAAAGAGGCCTGGCCAAACACTAACCTGGCTCGTTGCGGCGAACGCCAAGCCCCAGTGCTTCGCTCCCTCTCCTTTTCTGCGCACACCCTTCGCTGCTCTCTCCATGTGAGGTGCTTCCTTTCTCCATGTATTCCCTTTGCCTATCTCCATGTGAACTATGATGAAAAGAAGGTGCGATCTCGACTACACTTTGAGTAGCTCATGAGCGTACGAATGACTATTGAAACATACACACAGAGGAGATTCGAACATGACCACACAACTAGCAAGTGACACACACAAGACCGAGGCGTTTCTCGGCAAGGTCATCGGTGATGCAGGTGGGATGACGACCACCATCTTTGCTGCCATCGGCGACCGGCTGGGCCTCTTCAAGAGCCTGGCACATGGGCCTGCCACCAGTGCGCAATTGGCGACCCGTGCGACTATTCACGAACGCTACGCACGAGAGTGGCTCGGCGCGATGGCGAGCGCTGGCTACATCGAGTATGACTCAGTGAGTCATGCCTTTACACTGCCACCTGAATATGTCCCTATCCTGGCACAGGAGAGCGGCCCGATCTTCCTGGGTGGACTCCAGCAGATGCTGCTGGGCATGGCCGGACCTATCGATGCGCTGGTGCAGGCCTTCCAGCGGGGCGGCGGCGTGGCTCAGACAAACTACGATGAGAACGTCTGGGATGGCATGGAGCGGTTCACCAACGGGTGGTACGAGAACATGCTGCTCCAACAGTGGCTCCCAGCGATGCCCGATGTCCAGGAGCGACTGACACGCGGCGCCTCAGTCGCCGACATAGGCTGTGGCCGTGGACGCGGCGTCATCAAACTAGCACAATCATTCCCTCGCTCCCGCTACGTCGGCTATGATGTGTTCCAACCCGCAGTCGACCGCGCAAACGCCAATGCACAGGCAGCCGGAGTGGCCGACCGCGTTCGCTTCCAGCACCTGGACGCCTCGCATGGCCTTCCTGAGCAGTACGATGTGATCACCACGTTCGACGTGGTACATGATGCCGCCGATCCACGCGGATTGTTGCAAAGCATCCGCAAGGCATTGCGTCCTGATGGCAGATACCTTTGCCTGGAGATGAACGGCGCGGAGACCGTTGAGGGGAATGCAGGTTCCATAGGGACGTTGCTCTACGGTTTCAGCATTCTCTACTGCATGACCACCTCGTTGCACGACCACGGCGAGGGCCTGGGAACGGTGGGATTGCCCGAGTCGAAGGTGCATGAGCTGTGTAGCGAAGCAGGCTTCAGCAGCGTGCAGCGTGCTCCGATCGAAAATCCATTCAACTCATTGTTTGTCGCTACACCATAATATGAGCGGTCGATGAGAGTGGCAGCTCTTACATTTGCCACTCTCAGTCCGCACGAAAGCCTCGTGTACGAGGGGGGTGATTGCCCCCAATGCTCGTTCACCTCACGAGAAAGTGAGGAGCGCGGAAATCTACGTGGTGCTTCCTCACCATCTCCGTGTTTTCGTGGATGGAAAGGCCAGGAAAACACGCTACACTCATCGAAGTCGACCACAATCAAGGAATATGGTCTGCGTAAGAAAGCGACAGGAAAACTATGGCTAACACACTGAAATTGATGGCTGTTCTGGCCCACCCTGATGACGAATCGTTGGGTTCTGGCGGCATTCTGGCGAAATATGCTGCCGAAGGCATTGAAACCTCTCTCGTCACCGCCACGCGTGGTGAGCGTGGCTGGTTCGGCGATGAACGTGAAAATCCAGGCCTAGAGACACTGGGCCAGATACGTGAAGCGGAATTACGAGCGGCAGCCGCAGCCCTTGGTATCCACAGCGTCAATTTCCTGAATTACATTGATGGCGAACTGGACCAGGCCCATCCCGCTGAGGTCGTGGCAAAAATTGTCGGACATCTGCGGCTCGTCAAGCCTGATGTCGTTGTCACATTCGGCCCCGATGGAATCTACGGGCATCCAGATCACATTGCCATCTCGCAATTGACCACTGCTGCCATCATCGAAGCTGCCAGCGCCGCTTCTCCGTACCACCGGGACCTGGCTCCCTATCACGTCGCGAAGCTGTATTATATGGCGCCAACCAGGGACTTGTTGGATGTCTACCAATTCGCCTTTGGTGACCTGGTCATGCATATCGATGGTGTCGAACGACGCGGTGTTGGGTGGCCTGATTGGCAGATTTCGACCAGGATTGATACCTGGAACTATTGGCACACGGTCTGGAAGGCAGTGTGCTGTCACCAGACACAACTCCCAGCGTACCATGTACTCGAGGGCTTGCCTGAAGAGAAACATAGAGTGCTCTGGGGTTGCCAAACCTATTATCGTGCCTTCAGCCTCGTCAATGGCGGACGGACGGTTGAACATGATTTGTTTGAGGGACTGCGATAGTAGTTTTGCGTCGACACCTCATCTTGCCAAAACTGCTTTGCCCACAAGCAAGACGATGGAAAGGAATAACTTTTACTATGGATGAGATACAGGCACTGAGATATCGCATTGCGCCGCTCGAAATGACGCCCAGTGAGTTCCGCAAAGCGGGTTATCGCTTGATAGATCAGGTGGCTGAATTGCTTTGTACGCTCCCAGAGCGCCATGTCGCTCCAAACGAATCGCTTACAGCACTTCGGGCCTTGCTCAGCTCACATTCTCTCCCTGAGCAAGGTTGTGATGCGAGTTCCTTACTTGATGAAGCAGTCGATCTGTTGTTTGACCATTCGGTGTTCAGTGGTCATCCACGTTTTATGGGATTTATCACCTCCTCTGCAGCGCCCATCGGAGCTCTAGGCGATTTATTGGCGGCAGCGGTGAATGCAAATGTAGGTGCCTCGCTGCTTGCACCAATGGCCACTGAAATTGAAGCACAGGTGGTGCGCTGGATTGCGGAGTTGATTGGCTACCCGCCAGACTGTGGTGGTCTCCTTGTGAGTGGCGGGAATATGGCCAATGGTATCTGCTTTCTGGCGGCTCGCAAAGCGAAAGCCGATTGGGATGTACGAACGGTTGGTATGCAGACGGAGACAAGCCACCGTCTGCGTGTATATACCTCACTTGAAACGCATACCTGGGTTCAAAAGGCTGCCGATATGTATGGCCTGGGAACCGAGTCAATCCGCTGGATCCCCGTCGATCAAGAGCTTCGGATGGATACGACCGCTTTGCGCACCCAGATTCAAGCGGATCGCGCAGAAGGTGATCTGCCGTTCCTTGTAATCGGAACAGCCGGGACTGTCAGCACCGGAGCTGTCGATCCTCTTCCTGAACTGGCCGCTATCTGCCGGGAGTATGGTCTCTGGTTCCATGTCGATGGGGCGTATGGAGCTTTAGCAGCCATGCTTCTGGATGGGGGAGACGTTGAGGTTCCAGCATATCTGAGGGGCATACGCGAAGCCGACTCCGTAGCGGTTGATCCACACAAGTGGCTATATGCGCCGCTCGAAGCTGGATGTGCGTTAGTGCGTACACCTGGACTCCTTCATGATGCGTTCAGCTATCACCCACCATACTACAATTTTGATCAGGAGGACACCACGGCTTCGATCAACTACTATGAGTATGGCCCGCAAAACTCACGAGGCTTTCGTGCCTTGAAGGTCTGGCTGGCATTGCGTCAGGCCGGGCGAGAAGGCTACGAGGGCATGATCTCTGACGACATCCAATTGGCGCAGGAACTGTACCGGGTTGTGGAGACGCAGCTCGAACTACAGGCCTTTACGCAGGACTTGAGCATCACCACGTTTCGTTATGTCCCGCCAGATCTTCTGCCCGGCTCGCAAGAGATTGAAAGCTACTTGAATGCGTTAAATGCCGAGCTATTGACTCGATTGCAGACGTGCGGCGAGGCCTTCCTCTCCAATGCGGTGATTGGAGAAACATTCGTGTTACGTGCTTGTATCGTGAATTTCCGCACCTCACTTGAGGACATTGAAGCTCTCCCTGGCATCGTCATCCGCATCGGCAGAGAGGTAGATGCGGCCATCCGTCCGGGAAAACAGAAAGACCCAGAAAGGAACATTCGATGAATGCAGTCGGTATTCTGAAGTATGGTCAACAAACGGTGCTCCAAACTCTTCAGAGCTTCCCCGAAGCATCGTGGGAAACCCCAGGTGCATGCGGGGTCTGGTCCGTGAAGGACATCATCGCCCATCTGGCCTCCTATGAGCTGGTGTTGATCGATGTGCTGAGCACCTTTGCAAAAGGGGTTAAGGGGTACATGGATGCGTAAGAGCATTCGCATTGTAGAGGATAGCTGGAAGGGCGTCAAGCCAAAGGGGGCCAGGCCAGAGCCATTTAAAAGCCGTGCAAGTTATGCTCTATCGCGCCCCTACGCAGATCATCATGCGCCTTTACGCATAAACAGCCGCCAGCACCACAATAACGAGAGCACAAGCCCCACTCCCAGCGCTCCCAGGCCGATGGCGCGGGGAGTATCCGCCGTAGATGTCGCTGCTGTCCGTATGGGAGCTGTAACCGGAGGAGCGCCTGGCGTAGGAGTAGCGGTTTCAGGCAGGTGGAGCGTATTCCCAGTGGGCTGCACCCCATTTACTTGCGCTGTGCTGCTACTGCTTCCAGTCGTTGTGTGGCCACGTCCCCGGCCTTTAGCGCGATGGTGCTTGCTTGGGGTTGATGGCGGCCCAGTTTGCGGGATCGGGTTATTGCTGGCATCAATGGTAGGCGTATTCGTGACCTGCCAGGTAGCCCCTCCATTGGTGGCGCGCGCGTACGATTGATCTCCGAGCAGGGTGGGAATCGTCACCTGGTCAATGACGACGTTGGGGATTACCAGGCGCAACAGAGGCGTATGCGTCGCAGCAAAGTAGGTATCATGGTACGGAAAAACCACCAGAAAGCCGTGCGCGGCGATGGCGGCCCCGAATCGTAGGTAATAGGGGTTCGTGTTGGGTCCGCTATCCAGGCTGGCATGCGCCTTATACAGGTCGAAGGGCTGAGGTTGGGGATTGTAAAGCTCGACCCAGCTATCATACGTCTGAAACGATGTTCCCGATTCGGCACAATTCCAGGTAGATACGGGTGTCAGCAGGATCTCATTCAGCAGGATTACCCCTGCCCTGGCAGGGGCGGGAGCCGGCGAACCGCTAACAGGTGGGGGAATGGGCGGAGCGCATCCGTGGGTGCTTGCCATAGGAATATACCCCGCTGTTATGCCACACAACCATGCGCTGATAGCAAGCGCCAGTATCACGTGCCTCCACATAGCCCCACTCCTCCTGGATGACCTGCTTAGCTGTTATTGATAGAGATATTCAAATGGGATGTTGCTCCGGCGCAGCATGCGTCTGCGCATAAGACGGCGCAAGGCCTCTATGCCGCTCTCGCCGAGGGTGAAAGCGATAATCGAGCCAATAATGATGCCACAAATGCCGCCAAGCGCAATGCCTTCGAGAAACATTCGGTTACGAAGAAATGTCATCATTGACCACCTTTTCTGTATATAATGGGCCAGGTCGGCGAGTTATTGCAGATATACCACCGTCTTTGCTTCACTCCAGAGGCGTTCCAGCCGGTAGTATTCCCGTTCCTTCGGCCCGAAGATGTGAACGATGACATCGCCAAAATCCAGCAATAGCCAGCCAGAATCGGCAACCCCTTCGCGGTGAAGCAAATTGCCTCCCTGTTTCCCTAATTCTTCCTTTATGGCGTCAGCTATGGCCTGGATCTGACGTGTGTTGTTGCCACTACATATGACGAAGTAGTCAGCGATGGTAGTGACATCCTGAATGTCGAGCAGGATGACATCCGAGGCCTTTTTGTCAGATGCGACATCGGCTGCCGCCCTCGCTAACTGACCAGAATTTAGCAGAACTCCCTCCACAAATGCTCCTATTTGAGCACTCATCTCGCTTAACTATCGCAAAGCATAAGTGCAATTACTAGATGACTCATTCTGTTGTATCGGCATTATAGCACGTTCGACGAGACTTGTTAAGAGTGACCCGATCCGCATGGCGGCAAAGACGTTAGATGCCTAACCATTCTTCTCTATTGGTATGACGAACAACGTGAGTATTGCGTAAAATTTCCGTTCGCAGCTCACCGAGCGTACCCCAGCCTTCGGCCTCTACATCGTATTTGTGGATCGTCTCCTCGTTTCGTTGACGGACCCACACAAAGGTGTCGTCAGGCAATTCAGGATACTTCTCGACAACGGCTCGCAGGATCTCGCGCGCGACATCTTCGACAAAGCGCGGGTTGGCGTGCGCCTTATTCACGATGTACAGTTCATCGGGCCGCTTCAGCAGAGCATAGTTCTCGGAACTCATCGCGCCTTCAGCCAGGGCCACCAGGTCGTCGGCCTCCAAAATTTGATCCGTGCCGATCAGCAGCGTTGCATACCCGCGCTGGTTATGTGTTGCCAGCGGTGTCACTGCCAGCATCTTCTCGATCGCGTCAGCAGGAAAGCCCTCCTCTTGAAGGCGGGTGCGCGCGAATGCATGGACCATATCCTGGGCGCATGGACAGGCTACCATGCCCTCTACCTCTACACCTATTATACGGCGGCAGCCCCTTTTTGTTACAACCGCCTGGGCGATCAAGCCATAGACTTCCTGGGTGGGACGGCCTGAGACCGGGGTCCACTTCTGAACCGGGTAGGCCGCGCGGATGGAAACCTCGGCGCGCATGACCTGCTGTTTCTCGACGATGGTCCTGGCGATATGTTCGGCGAGCAGCTCAACTCTGGGCCAGGCCGTTGTGCCGATATCGTCCATGACCTCCTCCAGGGCTTCGCTGAAACGCGACATATGCACCCCGCTATGGAACGGGTCAAGGTCGGCATACAAATCAAACGTGGCGTTGAACCAGTGCTGCTGTTCCCCGGCCCCAA
The DNA here is from genome assembly GCA_039937055.1 of Ktedonobacteraceae bacterium. Lineage (GTDB taxonomy): Bacteria > Chloroflexota > Ktedonobacteria > Ktedonobacterales > Ktedonobacteraceae > JALYTT01. The sequence goes on from JBDTHH010000355.1 coordinate 16,602, forward strand.
TCAAGATGACCTTACGCACTCCCGTCACGCCTACCCGTCCTAGCTGCACATGCACGGTTGGCTGACCGCTCTGGATATCGCGCTCAAGCGAGATGCCCAGGTCTGGCGCGAGCTTTTTTATGCCATCCTGCGACACAGCCCCTAAAAGCTCTTGCACAGTCTGCCCGCTGACCGGTTCAATAACCGAGGGGGCGATCTCCGCCAGGGGCGCCAGCACAAAAGCGCGCTCCGCCATGCGCGGATGCGGTACGATCAGTCCGTCCTCTACGATATGCCGGTCATCATAGAAGATGAGGTCGATATCGATAGGGCGTGGCCCATTGCGAAACGAGGGTTGCCGCCCGATGACCGTCTCGATCTCTTTGACCTGCCGCAGAAGTGCGTGTGCCGAAAGTTCTGTCTTGCCACAACAGATCATGTTGAAAAATCGGGGCTGCTCCAGGTAACCCACCGGTTCGGTCTCATAGATAGATGAAACGGCTGTAATCTCCATGACCGCGCGCAGATGTTGCAGCGCCGCTGCCAGGTGCGCTCTGCGATCTCCTAGATTGGAACCCAGCGCCAGGTAAACAGTATGCATTACAGGAGATGCACCTCCGTTCTGGGACAGTCGAGGGGGATCAAGACTCATCAAGAATGTTCCTCTCTTGCAGACCTTCTTTGTGAAGTGTTCAGTGATGATAACAAGGCATAAGGCCATTTTCTTTCCATCTGGCGGATGGTTGACCTTCATATGGCTGCCTGGAACATGGTTCCGCCAGGAGACCCCTACGCGGGGTATGTCTTCTCCCTGCTCACTTCTGGAACACCCATAAGTTATTGAAGGCCGCCTCTGTCCCGGCGCGCGTATCACCGCCTACTAGGAAACCGATCAGGCCGGAGACGTAGGTGCTGTCTGTGAAACTTGCTTTAATGAGCTGCTGGTTGATGTAGAAGCGGAAGTTTGGCCCTTTGGCCAGCACCAGGATTGTGTTACTGCTGCCGTAGCCGCTGGCAATAGCGTTGGAGCGCGTCCAGTCGATCAGGGTGAGCCATTTCTGTGGACTGCGGCCCGTAGCGAGCACGAAGCGATATTCGCCTGTGTTGTTGATCTCCAGTACGTAGAAGCCTGGCTCATCAGCATTCAGGCGGAAGGCCAGCCCGTAGAAATCTCCTCGCAGGAGTTGCGCCCTGACGGTGATGACCGCGTTCGAAAATTGTTGCAGACTCGAATAGCACCAGGCCACCTCGTGGCCGCCATATGTGCGTACATGGTAGCCTTGTGGAGTGAAATAGCATTGGGTCCCATCGTTCACCCAGCCTCCTCCAGGGCCTTTCATGTCGTTGGAGTAGAGGACATTCCCGGCCCCGACCCTGGACGTGATGCCAGCGGTGGCCTGCGCGCGCGCCTGCGCGGCTATGGTGGCCTGTGCCTGCGCCTGAGCCGCCGCTGTCTGGGATGGTGCCAGTTGCTGTGTGCTCTGTGTTGGGCTATGCTGCCTGGCCGGCAGGAGATGTGTTTGCTGGGAGTGCCACAGAAGTCCCATGGGCAGCAGCAAGATCAGTAAGGCCAGGCACGTTAAGAGGAGTTGCCGGGCATGAAAATGCTGGCCCAGACCGAGCGGTGCCGGAGCGGGGCTATGCTCCGTGATGTATGCCCTTTCCGCATCCGAGACCGTTTCTTCGCTAGTCTCGCCGCCGGCTTCAGCGATGAGTGGAAAGAGTAATGGAGTCAGCGGTGGGCGAACCATTGCACGCTCGGTATCTGGCAGGACGCGTGTATTGATGGCCGACAACGGTATTTCCTCTTCTCTATCGGTATCCGTAAGAACCGTTTCGTCAAAGAGGTTGTCCTCGCTCTCGACGCGCAGGGGAGTGATAGCCACCTCGACTTTGTCGCTGCGCAGTTGCTCATACTGGAGCGTTTTCCAGTATGCGACCGAGAGTTCCTGGGCCTCCTGGTAACGGTCATTGGGATCTTTTGCCAGCGCCTTCAGAATAACCCCCTCGATGCTAAGCGGTATCTGGTCGTTGATCTCGCGCGGAGAAGGAGGCTTTGTCTGGATGTGGCGCAGGAAGATGGCTACCGGGGATTCTGCCGTGAATGGTACGCGGCCGGTCAGCATCTGGTACAGGATCACTCCCAGCGAATAGATGTCACTGCGGTAATCATTCAGCCCGTTTGACTGCTCCGGGGCCATATATTCGGGTGTGCCGACGATAGTACCGTCGCTGGTCAGCGCCTCCGCGCCCATAATGGCTTTCGCCAGGCCGAAGTCGGCGAGGTAGGCGTAGCCGTCGGGACGCAGCAGGATGTTCGATGGCTTGACATCGCGATGTACCACGCCGTGATCGTGAGCGTGCTGTAGCGCCGAGGCGATCTGGTCGAGAAAGCTGGCGGCCTCTTCCAGCGTTAGCCGTTTTCGTTTGTAGAGATAATCGCGCAGCGTTCCGCCTTCAACATACGGCATTACCAGGTAATACCAGGGACTCTGCTCGCCAAAGTCATACAGCGGCAGAATATGATCGTGTGAAAGTGCTCCTACCGCCAGAGCCTCACGCTCGAAGCGCCGCACAAAAGATTCATCTCTTCCGTACAGTACTTTGATGGCTACCTGCCGCCGTACGCGGCGATCATAGGCCAGATAGACCTCCGCCATCCCCCCCTGCGCCACTCGTCGTCGCAGTTCATACCTCCCCAGTGTTAAGCCTTCAATCCCCTTCATCCCACCGACTCCTCATGTGATGTCTCAGTATAGTGTATTATGACTGCTAGCGTATTTTCAGTAGATACTCATCTGCTTTTTTATGTATATAGCATTCCCGTACTAAGCACTGCCTGGATAGATAGGTGTCCCTTTCATGGCCACACAACCTCTGGGTTGTGTGAAGTCTCTGTATGATACCATAGCGAGGAGGTCGCAAGTGGGGAAAACCCGCTTGCGACCTGATTCAACATAGCCTGAATGTCTTAATTAGCGCGCCGTCCAGTAGCGTTCCAGGCGCACGGTAGCTACCGGCCGGATATTGTATGCGTAGTCATCCATTAGCTTGTGCATGGTCGTTGTCTCGCCGAAGAGTACCGGCACCTGCGACGTGTACATAGCCGCGGCTTCCTGGCGCTGAGGCAACATCTCGGAGACTTCCACCAGCGCAGGCTCTAGCCGGCTGCCAAATTCCTCCAGCCGCGCCTCCAATGCATCGGCGTTCAGGACATAGGGGAAGTCCTCGTAGAGCTTGACATTGACCCCACGCTGAATCAGGCGGTCGGCGGCGGAGCAGGCGATCTGGTGATCGACGTGGCGGCCTATACCAAGCGGGGCATACCAGACGGTATCGGGGAGGCGCTCATGCAGCGCCAGCAGGTCCTGAGCCAGTTGCTTATCGATTTCAAGGTCGCCGGCATGTACATCGCCACCAATCAACTGGCTCTCTTGCGTATAGTATGCCGGTGTGCCGCGATAGATGGCATCAGGATAATCGAGCCAGAGATAATCGGCTCCCAGGTAGTCAAGGGCCTTCGCGTCTTCCTGGCGGCGCGCGGCAACGGCTGTGTCAGCATCCTGGCGGAAGCCCATCTCGCGCTGTACCTGCCCTGCGTACGAACTGAGTTCTTGCCCGGCGGGAGGCGCACCCCCGAAGATCGTAATGACCAGCGGCCGCAGGCCGCAACTGACCTGCACTCCTATTGTACCCCCGCAGGAAAAAACGGCGTCATCGAAGTGCGGTGAAAGGAAAATATGCCGGTGTCGCGTTTGAATATCATCGAAATTAGTGAGTTGCAAATGCGTGCTCCTCCATGAAAAAAGGTTATCTCTCAACCTACTTTAGCACATATAGGGAAGGGCCTGCCACATAGGCGTGTCTGTTACGGCAGCCGGACGCCATCTTCCGCCTCATCCAGCAGGCCATCTTTGGCCAGCCCGGCGACTACTTTTTGCAGCCAGGGCAGGTCAGCGGCGGTGAATTCTGGCTTGATCGTCGCTCCCAGCATACTCAGGGAGATGCGCTGATCGCTGGGCAGAGAGCGTAAGAGGTCGACGATGCGCCCCCGGTAATAGCGATTGCTCTGGGTAAACGGTTGCGCCTGGTAGGTGGCCTTCTTCTCGGCTACCTTGCGCAACTGGCGTAGCACGCTTCCCGATGGAAAGAGACTGTGCTGGCTCATCTCGGCGTAGGCGCTGCACGTATCTTGCAGGGGGCAACAGACGCATTGCGGATTGTTGCTGGTGCAGATGGTGGCGCCAAGGTCCATCAGCGCCTGGTTCCAGTTGTAGGCCTCCGCCGGCGGCAATACCTGCTCCGCGAGTGCCAGCATCTGGGCATCATTGAGCCGTGGCTCAGGATGTTCCAGGCCGAGAAAGATGCGGTGCAGCACGCGGCGAATATTCGTATCGACGGTCGCGACCGCTTTCCGGTAGGCGAAGCAGGCGATAGCGCCCGCGGTGTAGCGCCCGATACCTTTGAGCGTTAGTAGCTCCTCAATGGTGTCAGGAATACGCCCATCGTAGGTAGCCATGACCTGGCGCGCAATGGCTTGCAGGCGCACGGCGCGCGAATTATAGCCCAGCGGCACCCATACGGAGATAACGGCCGAGGTGGGAGCGGCCGCCAGGTCTGCCAGCGTGGGGAAGGCGGCCAGGAACTGCCGGTATTTTGGTAGCACGCGCTCTACCTGGGTCTGCTGGAGCATGATCTCCGACACGAGAATGGCATACGGGTCGCTGGTAGAGCGCCAGGGGAGGTCGCGCTGCTCGGCGGCATACCAGTCCAGTATGCAACGCTGAACCCGCGCCACGGTATCAGGCGCGGGCTGAGAAGGAAGATATGTTGCTGGAGAGTGCCGCTTCATATGCTCTCAAACACTCTCAGGACCTGGTATGTTGAACTGCCGCGTTGTCGGAGAGTTCCTGCTCGCCTGTGCCGCCAGCCTGTTCCTCCCGGCGCTTCTTCGTGAGCAGCGAGAATACGGTCTCCCCCCCCTCCTGCCAGCACTTCGCATCGGGGGCGGGAAGATTCTCGCAGAGAATCCAGTCATTGGCATCCTTGAGCACATGGCCTTTGATGCACTTGGCATACTCGATGTTCTCGTTCAAGTCAGGGTCGCCAGGTCTGATATCGGGCGAAGCAATTTTCGGTACGAAGAATTTACACCAGGGCACGGCTGTATACCTTCCTTATTTGTTCGTTTGGATAATGAGCCTATGAAGTGCCTGCCGGCATGCTCACTCTAGTTTCCAGGTGCATTATACTCCATTTCTTAAGCGCAAATCTAGTAGGGGCGCAGTTTACAAGCCCGCAGCTAACCCGACGCGAACAGCCCGCAGGTAACCCGACGCGAATCGGCACGCCCTAAAATATTGACGCCAGCCTGATTCCCTGCTATCATAAATACAGTACGTTTGTTTACGTACTCTTTCAACAGTAGGGTAGAGGATATGTCGGAACAGCAAACATGGCGTATAGTGGTGGGAAATATTATTCAAGACCCGCTTGAGAAGCAGCGTATTGCAGACGCGTTAGGCGTCAACCCCATTACTTTAGTGCGCTGGGCCAACAGCGATTCGAATCCCCGACCCCGCAATCTCCAGCAGCTCCTCCTGGCCCTCCCGCAGCAGCGTCAGCTCTTGCGTGAGTTGATCGCGCAGGAGTTTGGAGAAGCCTTTGCCAGGATGAAGAATGAGCCGCTGATGGACGTGGCTCAAGAGATCCCGTCCGCGTTCTATACGAGCGTGCTCCAGGCTTATACGACTATTCCCCGGCAGCAGCGCTTCTGGTCCGTGAGCAACCTGGTCTTGCAGCAGGCCCTTGGGCAGCTTGATCCTAACCAGATGGGCCTGATCATCTCCCTGGCTCAATGTAATCCACCCGCCCATGGCAAGAAGGTCCGCAGTCTGCGCGAGCGCGTGGGGCGCGGGACTCCTCCCTGGAAGAGTATGATGGATCAGCAGGCTATTCTCCTTGGCAGCGAATCCCTGGCGGGCCGGGCCGTCTCTACGTATCACCAGCTTACCTTTCAGGATCGCACTGAACCCCAATCTCTGTTCCCCAGCCATTGGACAGAATGGGAGGAAAGTGCATCGGCCTGCCCCATCCTGTTTGATGGACGCATCGCGGGCTGTCTCCTCGTTTCAAGTACGCAACCGAACTATTTCCTGCCATTCCGAGAAACGCTTATCCAGCACTATGCCAGGCTGATTGTGCTGGCATTCGAAGCGCATGAATTTTACGATTTACGCGAGATTGAGCTGCATCCGATGCCGCTTTACCAGGAGCAGGAACCCTACTTCGCGGGCTTCCGCCAGCGCATCACCGCCGCGATGCTGCGGTCTGCCCAGAACCAGCAACCTATCACGATTGCCCAGGCCGAGCAGTTGGCCTGGCAGCAGTTAGAAGAGGAATTCTTGCGCTTGCCGCTTTCGTCAGAGCTATAATGGTGCTTCAACATAGTGAGGAGTTTTTTTATGGTGCCGGACTCGCCCCAGGGTGAAAACACCTATTTTATTGATGCTCAGAGCGCTGCTGAGATGACGCGCCTGGTGGATTTTGACCAGTATGTCACCCAGGCTATGGGAGGCGCCCTTTCAGAGCACTCGGATCTTTCCACCATCCACTCGCTGCTGGACATAGCCTGTGGGCCTGGTAGCTGGCTGCTCGAAGTGGCCTCTGCCAATCCTGAAATACAAGCGGTAGGCGTCGATATCAACCGCATCGCCATCTCCTATGCCAATGGGCAGGCTAAAGTGCGTGGCCTGCATAATGCGAGCTTCAGGGCTATGAACGCGCTCGAACCACTTGATTTCCCCGATGCCTCCTTTGACCTTGTGAATGTGCGCAATATTGGCGGCTTTATGCCACCGGAGGGGTGGCCCGCGTTCTTGGAGGAGTGCATGCGCATCTTGCGGCCGGGTGGCACGCTCCGGCTGACCGAAGGGGAATGGGGCATGAGCAATAAGCCCGCCTTCGCGAAGCTCAATGGCATGATTACACGCGCGCTCCAAAAATCGGGTCGCAGTTTCTCCCCCGATGGCCGGCATTATGGCATGCTGCCTATGCTTGGCCACTTCCTGAGTATTGCCGGCTGCCGTGATATACAGCGGCAGTCTTATGTCATCGATTATTCGGCCGGCCAGGAAGCAAACGCTATAGTGTACCAGGATGCCAAAGTGTTCGGGCAGTTGATCCAGCCCTTCCTGATCACTATGGGGATCACCACCAAAGAGGAGGGCGAGCAGGTATACCAGGAGGCGATGGCGGCGATGTTGCTTGACGATTTCCGCGGCCTGGTCTTCTTACTGACTGTCTGGGGCCAGAAAGCATAAAGACGATAAAAGGAAAGCGGGTGGCGAATCCGTAGCGCGAGGCTTGC
>JBDTHH010000356.1:0-6154 GCA_039937055.1 Ktedonobacteraceae bacterium
GGAGTTACGTTAATCAGACCTCTTGTGGTATTCCTCCCGTGCCACAAGAGGTCTGATTAACGTAACTCCCTGATGGTCTTACTACCGCTCAAGCACCTGCCCCAGGTTTACTAGCATCGGGCTAGCGTTGGTATCTCAACTTTAGCCAGGGTGGCAACCCATAGTCAGGGATCTTCTGCCGCCATACCAGCTTGCCCTGACGGTCATAGAGTTCCGCCTGCATGGGTAGTTGAACCTGATCTTCTGGCTTACAGGCAGAGAAAACATAGCCATCTTCAACCGCATCTTCAAGTACCTGTCCCGCGTCATTGACCAGGCGAACCCGCTCAACATGGAAGCCATTGTCGATAACGTCGCCGTGAGCGGTCTGCAAATACTGCTGGTCACTGAAGCCTAGTCCCTGAGTGCCGAGAAAAATCAGAGGATGATCATGCACAGGCGCGAATATCTTGGACCACTGATTTTGCATATCTGAGCTGGTTCCGTCGCCGCTCAAGCGCCAGGAGCCATCATCGTTTTGTTGGAGAATAGAGATCATACGATGCTGCTCGCCATCAATCTCTTGAAATGTGACCTCATACAACCTCCAACCAGGCCTCTGCTTCTCCCGCAGAAATTGTACCGTCGCTAGATCCACGATCCCGTAGAACATGAGCCCATCTGTCAGGTTCTCTAAAACCATCTGCCTGAGCGGATCTTCAAGTCTGGGCATCTCTGGCCTGGAGTGTGGTGGCGGGGCCGGCTTGCGGGCGTATCTGCGGTACCCGACGAACTGACCGGCGCTCCCTTCTCTGCTGGTATACGCAGATTGCTTACGCCGCCTGTTTGGTTGTGCGACAAGTTCAGCTACCGCTGCGAGTACGCGCTCACGGAACTCCTGGAACCCGGGTTGCCCCTCCTGGATCGTTATGAGAAGGGTCGCCGGGGAAACGAGGTAATCGAGTGGATGCTCATAGATGGCAAAGTAGATGTTCAGCGGAGGAATACGGTTGTGATAGGGTTTTAACTCATCATACAGCCGTGTTGCAGCTTTATGCTCCTCTCTACCCAATACTCTTTCCACATCTCCACTCCATTCGTGGCGCTGACTTGCGATCTGTTTATACTGCTCTTCCAGCTCAATCAGTCTGTTTTTAACAGCGTTGCTGCCGTTCCAGGAGGCCTGATAGTGGTAAAATTCGGGAGGAGGAGGCAGAGGAGGATCTGTTGAGATTTTGAGATACTCTGCCTGATAGCGCCGCTTGAGATGTTCCACATCAGGTTCATGTGAGATTTTGAGATACTCTGCCAGGTGAAGCTGCCGAAGTTGTTCCACGTCGCGTTTTCTTTGGGTGGGGTCAAGCACACGCAAGAACCAGGTCTGCCAGTCATCAGCGGTCAGTCCGAGCATGCGTAATGAGCCATCGCCATCTGGATGGCGGTCAAATGGTGGCACATGTAACCCGCCAACCTGTAAAACCCAGAGGCAGAAATCTACCGTTGGCTCAGACCCCTGACTATAGCGCCAGGAATTGCGCGAATGAAGCAAGTGCATAGGTGTCCTCCTTTACTCCTTTTTTAAGCCCAGTCTATCATACGTCTCCTGGCACTTCTCAAGGGCGTTCGCATCAGGCTGATTACGGAGGAAGATCCTGGTATACTTTGCTTATGAACATCGATGCATCTTATGAGAAAAGTGCGGAGTTGTTGGCTCTGGCACGGCAACAGGGATATTCCATCAGTGCGCTCCAGTTGGTTCGCTGGCATCGCGCTGGTGTGCTGCCACGTCCTCAGCAGCGACCGCTCAAAGAGGCCAGGGGCACCTGCTCGCTCTATCCGCCCGGCACAGGCGAACAATTGCTGCTGCTCTGTTCGTTGCGTGCGCGCGAACGCCGCCTCTCTCACCTGGCCTGGCAGTTGTGGCTGGAAGGCTATCGTGTGGAATACAGGATCATTCGCACGCAGTTGCAACAGGCAACGATACGTATCTCTCACTGGATGCAGTGGTTCGTTGGCTTCAAGCGAATCTACCAGCAGGATACTGAACGGGCGCTGAACCTGATCGAGCGCTATGCCGAAGGACCCCTGCGCTCGCAACCCTTGCGCCGCATCCGCAAACGGATTGGGCGCGAGCATTTCTCCACCTTCCTCTCTCTTCTGCTTGAACTGACCGCGGAGGACAAAGGCGAGATAGGCAGTATTGCTGATGAATACGAGCGGCAACTTGATTTGCGCATTCTCGCCCGTGGCCTGGGGCTGGAAAAACGCTTTGTGTCCAGGAAAGATGCTCTCGAATATTATCTTGTCCAGTTCCTCCTCCCACAATTGCACTGGTTCTTTCGCTGGTCGCAAGAAGCTCGCTGGGAAGAACTGCTAGAACATGTGGCCGATTTTGAGGTGTTCCAGGCGCGTGATGATCTGTGTACCTGGTTGATGCGCCTGGGAAATGGCAGGCAATACCAGGATCGGCTTCCCGACGATTATCCCCGCTGGGAAATGAATCTCCAGGAAATCTTTCGTGCCCTATCCCCGGCAGATCAGGCTCTGGTGCTCGTCGCCTGGCTCGCGCTACGGACCCTCCCATCCTTCTGGCTCGATGAGATGCCAGCCATAATTATTGGCCCTGACGGCCCATCCTACAGCGGGAAGCAGAAACTTTGAATTGATGATAGAAGAGAATGAGCAAGCAAGCGTAGCAAACGAAGCCTTGATAGTCTGCGAGACATGGATAGTGATTTGTGGGGATAGAGAGCGATAGGGATACATCGAGGACTGGCGAGGTGTGCTCTTCCTCTTTCAGTCGTGATTGCCAGCCCTCGATGTATCACTGATGTGACTCACGCCTCTTCACATATCATGTGAAGAGATGGCTGAATTAATAGCCGGTGCCGTTTTCAAAGGTTTGCGCAATGACGCTGTAGCCCGCGTTTTTGGCGTGAATATCCTTGAAGATGCTGCATATCCAGGTGTAGGTGCAGATGTTGGGGTTTGGCGTCGTCGCACCTCCAAAGGCGCTGAAGACATCCACGATGGTCCCATATCCCTGAACATCGTTCGCCAGGTGCTGGTTGACGAGTTGAACCAGGGACACCGTATTTGGGCAGATGTTCTGATACGGGTCGTAGTAGTTCATCATGACCAGGTCGCCCGTCGTCTGACCGTTGATCGTGAGCGCAGCATGCAACTTTGGTAAGATAACCTGAGTCAGGTTGTTATCGAGATTTTGCAGGTCCGTGTTGAAGTTCGCGCTGACTGTGCAGGTTGTTTTGTTGATATCCCCCAGGAAATCGTTGGCCCCGATATCAAGCGTCACCGGACTGACCTGCCCTCGATGAAGGTACAGATAGAACAGCGCCGCATCCAACTGGGGTCCGACATAAAAGTACTTCCGCAGTAGCGAGTACGGACAGCCCCCGTTGATGAAGGTGCTGCTGGTTTCGCCGGGACAACCCATGTTTGCCAGGCTGGTAACACCGTGGCTCTTGAGATCGTTAAAAAAGTCATCGGCGTAGCCATGATTGAAGCTGAGGTCAGGCTGGAAACCAAAGGCCAGCGAGTTCCCCAGCGAGAGATAGCGACTCTTGGGTCCGACCAACGCCAGCCCCTTAGCGTGCGCGGTGGCCCCGACTTCGGGAGCAAAGGCGAGTAGAAGTAAGCAGGCGAGGATAAACGGCACGGCGAGCCGACGGTAGAGCGGGACATTTTTGTGCATGAGCGGCCTCCATATGGCACTATGGTACTGCAAGACGCACGAGGGGATAAAGCACACACCCACTTTAAGTATAAACATTTTGAGAAATTATACAAGCCCCCGCATTCCCTCCGGGTGCAGTTCATTTTTTTGCAAACTCAGCCATTGTGCGCTGTTTGCAAGGGGAAACGGCTTTTGCATACTCATTGTTTCTGAGCTTGCATCACCATTCGAATTGATGAGTTTGTAAGAATATGAACTGCACCCATTCCCTCCATTCCCTTATTTAGCCTGATGGGAAGTATTTGTTTGGTTATTAACCAGATGAGTAGCTAGTACACGTGGGCCGAAATAACCCACGAGTTTAAGCCATCAAGGCTTTGCCCTGATACGTCCATTTGAAAGGCTTGGCCATGGTGCGGTTATAATAGTCGATGAAAGAGAGAACCCTGGCCTGCAACTCATCGACGGAAGTGAAAGAGCCACGTTTGAGTAACTTCCGCACTAAAATGCTGAGCCAGATCTCGATCTGATTGAGCCAAGAACTGTGCTTAGGTGTGTAATGGAACACGATCCGGTGAGTGGGATCGCTCAAAAATGCAGCACGGCTGGGCATGGAAGCCAGCATACCGTTTTTGCCTTTGATCCCCAAATCTTCCTGGATGCCACTGAGTTGGGCCACCCAACGGACGAGGGCTTCGGACTGATGGGTATTGAGATTGTCACAGACCACATGCCAACGAGGGGCGTTTGGGTCGGTGGCAACGACCGCTTGCAGGTGGGCCAGAAAATCTTCCTCGGTGCGCGTGGGTCCACACAATGGGGCGACGATCTTTCCGCTCACCACATCCCGACTCACGATGAAGGTGCGTGTGCCATGGCGAATGTACTCAAACTCGCGTCGCTCCACTTTTCCGGGAGCCAGAGGCAATCCTGGGTGCTTGCGTTCGAGGGCTTGTACCCCGGTCATTTCATCGGTACTCATCGTGCGTTCTCCCTGTTTGGTCCGCTCTGGCGCCTGCTCATAGACCTGACACGTCGCCACAATGCTTTCCTCTCGCCCAGGATCAGCTGGTGGGGTGAGCCAATAGCGAATCAGATGCGGCTTGAGATCCCTTTTTTTAACAGTCCAGAGACATGCCGTGGAGAAATGTGCTTGACAATCCCACGACGCTCCACTTCATCAGCAATTTCACGTCCGGTCCAGTGGCTGATCGGACGCTCCTTTGGCTGTTCGCAAGCCATCGCCACCATTTGACAGATTTGTTCAGCGCTGATCTCTGATGGGCGTCCGGCACGTGGCAGGTCCGACAGTCGCTCCTCCACCGGCAGATCCAAGAGCGACACCGCTTGTAAACCAATCCAGCGCATCCGCCACTCCCGAACGCGATCCACTCCCAAACCCACTTCTCGGGCGACCTCGCTATTGCCTTTCCCATCTGCTGCCGCCAGCACAATCCGTCCTCGTAATGCTATCTGCTGGGATGTACTATGGCGACGTATCAGCTTTTCCACTTCTTCTCGTTCCTCTTTGCTCAAACTCAGTAAGGCTGCCTTCGGACCTCTCATTGATTGCCTCCTCTTTCTTTCCAGATTCTCCTTCCTATTTTACTACCATGCTATTTCAGCCGCAATGTACTAGCTGGCTACTTGACAAAACGAGCAAATATTTTTCAAGGATACTTCGGAGTCCAGGTCTTCAAGCAAAAACAGACCCCCAAAGGCCCTCATTGAGATACGTATGCCGAGAACGAGGGAAGCCTCTTTCTCGGACTCTCAGGAATGGAAGCTTATCGTAACATTCTTTGTTGTAAACATACTACTCATGACTTTTTTCCTTGCTGTGCCACGACAGGCCATGGCTAATGTGGGAGCAATACATACCGTATCACTACCTGTATATAGTTGTGGTGATGTCGGTTCCAATCATTGTTACGGTGTTGATGATTGGCGAGGAGGAAATACCGGGGCATACACTTCGATAAATGTCGTTCAACTCCATGCCGGAAATGGAATAATGAATAATTCAGTTTGGGCATGGAATGCTGACACGAAGCATTGGATGGAAGCTGGCTATGCTGTCATTTATAATCATAACTACGAGTTCTGGTATTGGGCTTATATTGACAATAATGGTACTTACCACGAGCGTGATTCAGGAGCAATCAATTCTGGTGATTTTGGTAATGAGGCAAGTGTGTATGTCTGGCAAAGTAGTAGTACCAGTTGGCAATCCGCGATTTATGGCTGGGTGACGAATTACTTACCCGGTAGTGTTACAGCTTCAATTAAACCCAACTATATACAGATTGGGCAGGAATTGGGTGGAACATCTGGCAGTTCCGCGTATACTGCCAATTGGAACTATAATGAGTGGAGAGGAAGCAACAAGAAGCACGGGCAAAGTGATCCATGCTTGCATTCCTCACCGGACATCACTAACTATATTGCTAATGCTATCTTTCTGTTACATACAATCATACG
>JBDTHH010000357.1:0-5300 GCA_039937055.1 Ktedonobacteraceae bacterium
GCTTATACAGTTCACAAACGACCATTTTTCTCTCCAGTTCATCGATCTATGCCGGTCAAATCATACGCTGGACGCTATGCCATCCAGGGTAGATGGACACGCGTCCGTCGTTGATCTGTATGCGGAGGTATGGCAAAGTGGAGGCGAAGTCTCCATTCGGGAGAGCAGGTATATCCTCCATGAACCTGTCGAGACGGTGTGGGCGCCTGATCGCAGCGCTCTCCAGCAACGGGCAAAGGCGCTGGAGATAGCCACAGACCGCCCGGTCCTGCTCAGTCAGGTGCAGCTCCGGCGCGCTACGGCACATGCCGAGGCGTGGAAAACTGCGCTGGAAAAAGAAGGGCGGTTGCTGGCTCTCCTGGAGCAGCGGTCACCTGCTGGTTTTCCGCGCCTTCTCGCTTTTGAGCAGGCGGCTCATGTTATAACGCTTGTCCAGAGCGTCGTTCCGGGTCTATCATGGTGGCAGATCTTTCGCCCATCTGATACGCCTTTAAACATGCAGGAGACACAATCTTTGCTGCGCAGTGCCACGCCGCTCTGCAGGTTGTTGAGTACGCTCCATACTCAACGCCTGGCGCATCGTGCCCTGACCCCCGAGAAGATCTTCCTGGTTGATCGCCGGCAAATGCGGCTGCAAGATGTTGGCCTGGCGACCTGGAAATTTGTACCAGGCGAAGGACCAGTGTTGTACCGCGCCCCGGAGCAGGCCATCTCTAACACCAGCCGGGCGCTTCCCGGACCAGCTACTGACGTGTATCAACTCGGCATGATCCTCTATCATCTGATTACCGGCAAAGAGCCTGCACCGCTCCAGCAAGTTCTGCCTTTACAGGTCTGGAATACCAGCTTTCCCACGGAACTGGATGCGGCCTTGCAACAAGCGATTGCCCCTAACATCGAAGAGCGCTGGCATAACAGCGCTGAATTTTCTGCTGCCTTACGTAAAGTGCCTTTCTAAGGATAGATGTTTGTGAGTCAGTATATGCATAGAGCCGATGTGTCTGTCGGCGATATCCATCTGGTGTTGACGGCCAAAGTAGCTCAGAACTTGTACGAGAAAAGAATACGCTATCCCTACCTGCCTGAGCCAGGCGTGATGCTTGGCGAGCTGCAAGAGATGAATCGGCTGGAGGGTATACCGGCGATTGTGAACACGAGGCGCGACGGGAAAAATCAACTCCTGCTCTACATTACCGGTTATTATCTGGCGCTGTATGAATCTTCTCATGGCGATGGGTATACCATTGGATACGTGGATTCGCTCAATCTCTATGAACATGAGCGTTTGAGTAAGGGCGCGCTGCGCATCCATGCCCGGAACTGGTACCTGCATCAGGAGTTACGCGGCATTCCGCCGGGGAATAGCAACTTCTGGCAAGTCATTTCGCCCGCGTGGCTCAGCTTTGAAAGGCAGCGTCAACACGCCGATCCAGGTGCGGCACAGGAGGAACTGACGCATGCCCATGAGCATTACCTTGATGTGCTGGAAGACCTCATAGAGGTCACGCATCAATTAGATCAGGATAAAAATAGTTTAAATGCTGGTATCCATTACAAAAAAGTGGAGGCCGCGGGCGAGGTGCGCGATGCTCCACGAGACATTTATGTATTTCGTCTGACCGACTTCCCGCAACTCAGCGAAAAAAGCATGCTGCGTGTCAAAGATACGCAAGATCTACGGGGGCGTGTTCTGGGATTAGAAGGCCTGAAGCTCACGCTCAAGTTTGAAAATCTGATCGATAGAAGGCGTATTCCTGAACAGGGCGTGCTTGAACCGATGGTGAGTCCACTGATCTACCAGAAACAGCGTGAAGCCCTGGAGATGTTGAGGACACGCGAGTCAAAGAACGCGCACCTGCTGCGCGCCCTGGTTGACCATACCTACCTCCCTTACCAGCCCGACCGTATACGACAGGATAGTGATGATGAGCTTAAAAAGCTCACTCCCGAACAGTTCGACGCCTTCCGCTACGCGCTCACCGTGCCCGATGTCTTGATGGTACTGGGTCCTCCTGGAACCGGGAAGACGCGCACGATTACAGAGATCGCCCGCCATTGCGGTCTCAGGAGGCAGCGCGTCCTCATCGCATCAGGGACGCATAAGGCTGTGGATAACGTTTTGGAGCGTATGCCAGAGGATCTCATCGTTATTCGCGTTGGACACGAAAGCAATGTCTCTGAGAAGATGCGCCCGAAAATGATCGATGCCCAGGCGCAGAAATTGCAGGAGGTGCTGCTTGAGAATACCGAGAACGAAACGTATCGTCTTGGTCCCTTGCTCTCTTACAAAAAAGAGATCGACTCACAGGTACATAAACTCACCGGGGGCCAGACCTATCTCACCGATCATGAAGCACGCTTGCATGCTCTTTATCAAGAGCGTAGTACCTCCCAGGAGCGTATTACAGGACCATTCCGGCAGCGATTTGATGAGCTGGGAACAAGCGCGCAACATTTGACGGAAAAAGTTGCTCAAGATCAAGAACGCATCAGGGTCTGGAGCGCGAGGAGCCTCAATGCCGACAAGCGGAGCCAGTTGCCGGTCCTCGGCTGGGCGTTCAAGATGTTTTTTGATTACGCTACCTCCCGTGTTGAGCAAGCACAGATGGGTGTGCAGGAGAAGCTCTCCGAGATACAGGCGCTGCGGCAGGAGCAGGCGCGGCAATATGAGACAGCCCAACATACCTTACTTGCGGATAGCGCGTACCAGCAGTGCGAAAGCGCTATTCGCCAATTGACGATGGCATGTGAGCAGGTGTGGGCAGAACTCTTGAAGATCATCAAAGCATTGCAAGCAATGACCATCCGCGCTATGCCTCAGCAACCGGATCTTGAGCCAAAGGGCACAGCCACACTCAAGCGCTACCTCTCCTGGTTCAAGGAGACGCGCGAGGGACCTGAGCGCAGAGCCAGGCTGCTAAAAGATTGGCGCGAGGAACTGGCAAAGCCGACCGATCAACTCTACCCCGAATTGTTGCGCTATGCCGATGTGGTGGGCGCGACCTGTATAGGCGCAGCCACCGCCAGGGGACTGGAGGCCACGGATTTTGACCTGGTTATTGTCGATGAGGCTGGCCAGATCTGTCTCCCTGATCTCCTCGTTCCGCTCGTACGCGCGAAGCGGGCCGTGCTGGTTGGAGACCACCATCAACTGCCACCTTTTGTTGATAGCGAGGTGCAGAACTGGCTCAAGAACCAGGCGCCCCAGGAACAAAGCGTCGCGGAAGGCATCGAAGAGGAGGAAGTGCAGCTCATTAGCAAGCTTTTGACGAAGAGCGCCTTTGAGCTGCTATTTACCGCGCAGCAGGACCCATTGCATATTGTGCGCTTTACTATGCAGGGACGCATGCCCCAGGTGATCGCTGATTTTGTCTCCCGCCACTTCTATGGCAACCGGCTTGGTACCTTTAGCGCGGAGAAAATGCGACATACCGTGGATGCCGATCCCGTTTTCCCGCATGCCCTCACCGTGATCGATGTATCTGATGCGCCAGCGGAGATCAAGTGGGAGAGGAAGCAAAAAACACTCGAAAATCTGGGTGAAGCAGGCTACACCAATATCGCTGAGGCCAGGATCATCGCCGCGCTGGCTGAGTACTACCAGCGCAGGGGCAAGGAGTGGGTCGTGATTGTCCCTTACCGTGCTCAGGCGCGCTTGATCATTCGTGAACTGGAAAAGCATATCGAGGCGCAAGACTTCGTGCTGGAGGAGCGCGTCTCTACCGTAGATTCATTTCAGGGAGGGGAGAGGAAGAAAGTCATCTATGGTTTCACGCGTAGCAATGAGCAGGGAAAGATTGGCTTTCTCAAGGAATTGCGGCGCTTGAACGTGGCCATGACCCGTGCGCAGCAGCACTTACTCTTTGTGGGAAACTTCGCGGCCCTTACTAAGGCTGAGGATGCCCAATTCAGATATGTTGTGACCGACGTATACAGCTATGCGACACAGTGCGGCGAGGCGCTGACATACGAGTCATGTCGCAGAAGATTGCGCGCTGCCCAGGGAGGAAGAGCGGGATCATGAGTACTGTAGAGAGGCAACCAGCTACGCTCAAGCCAATATATGATCCAAGAAGGGCTTTAGAGCACATCCAAACGCTCCAGGGGGTAGTGCCAGTGCGTCTGTTTGCCATTCTCTTCCCACTCTGGGATATCGAAACAACCGCCAGGCAGGAGGAGGGCCGGCCTTATGAGCTGATGGAAAAGTATGTGGAACGTGGCATTGATGAGGGGCAACTGCATACAGTAGAGGAGTTGACGGCATTCTTCGGCCTGCAAGACGCGATTATCCAGAAGATTTTACTCTTCCTGAAAACCATTGGACACGTCACACAGCAGGGTACATGCTGGGATCTCACCGCTTTAGGTCACAAGTCGGTGCGCGGGGGTACGAAATATGTCTCGCAGGAGAAGCACGTCAGGTTCTACTTTGATGCCTACACATCACAGCCATTGCGCAAAGAACACTACGAAGGGAAAAAAGTACGCATTTTTTCTCCTGAGGAAGCCGCCGAGATTATTCATATGAAGACCTGGGGATATCGTTTTCACCTCGTTATTAGTATGCATGCATGGCGAGCCACCTCTCTACGCGAGCTAGAGGCGCGCGTTGATAGAGGGGATTACAATATGCCTGTTGAGATGCGCGAGGTGCAGATGCTCGCAGCGAGGCCAGCATACCTTCCCATGTACGTGATCGAAACGAAGCGGAAGGGACGCACTCCTACTGCTACGGGGAGCAGTTTAGCACCCAGGCCCCATTATCTCGTGTATACCGGCATTCGTAATCTGCGTGATACCTATTTTGAGCGCATTATCAACGATAATGCCATGGTATATGCCGCGTTAAGAGGCGAAAAAGAGGCAGTGCAACGCGATCTGTGGGACGCGTGGTTACATGAAAAAGGGATCACCGGCATACCGCTAGAGCGGCCCGATGGTACCTGGCAGATTGCACTCTCGCCCTCGATGTTTGAAGGCCCACAGGCAAAACTTGCCACCACAAAAGTCGGTAACTATGACTTGCGGGATGGGTACTTTATTCAAATCTGGTGCGATGATCAGGCTCTGCGCCGCAGGGCTGCTCTGGACCTCGCGTTAAGGCTAGTAAAAGGTCAACAACGTTTTATCAAACGACGGGACTTGCAGGAGCACTTGCAGCTTTTAGGAACGCAACTACAGGTCGCTCAACTCAGCATCGATGATGTACGACGGCGTGCCGTGGAGACGAAGAAGGAAGATCTGGTGAAAGTGTTGGATAATCTGTAGGTGAAAGAACGTTTCCCGCGTAGGGATTCGGC
>JBDTHH010000358.1:0-5406 GCA_039937055.1 Ktedonobacteraceae bacterium
GTTTCACCCCCTTTAATTGACGCAATACAGAGCGTCTGGTAAAAAGAGGAGATCGACCCGCCTTGTTGAAGGTCAATCTACCGAGTGTTTTGGCGTTCTCCAACTTGTATCACCCATCGGTACTATAGAAGGACATTGTCATGCCCCTACCTCTGTGAGAATGCGGCAAGCTTGCTTGACGCTTCTTCCTGTCCCTGGCTACAATGAGATACACAGTTCGACGACGTGGCTTCACCATTTTTGAGAGGAGAGGTGGCTTTTTTGAAACGCTTAGATGTGGCCAGGTGCATCATAGGGCTGCTCTTTGCCATTTTTGCGCTCTCCACCTGTAGCTTTACATCTCAAGTTTCCGCGCAGACCGCGACATCCTCCCTGGGCATTACCGTCTCTGTGCGCCCCGATGGCGCTTATCTGGTGATGTCCCATGCCCCTGATTGGACCTTTGGCGGCACCATAGGGCAGCCACTGGCGCATCTGACTGTCCATCCGAGCAGCGACGCAATTGGCCTGTATAAAGAGTTGGTTTTCGACTACCAGGATCGGGCCGGTACTCCCAGGAGCGGCAGCATTCGCCTGTATGAGAAGCAGCCCATTATCCTGTTTGCTGATACGTACCTCGCCGCCTCAGGCAACAGCGCCCCTTTCCCGCGCCTGACCAGCTCCCCTGGCCACCTGTATGGCCTGGGCTACACTGGCACCTTCGCGCGGCCCGACTTCCACTTTCCGGCCCCAGGCTCTGCCAGCGACGGCCCCCTGGTTCGCTACGATCAACAGCAGCACACCTTTATCCTCTCGCCCGCCGCGAATTTTATGGTCGCGAACATCACACTGGGTCTGGATGGCGCGCTGGCCAGCGGCATCGATCCGGCCATTACCAACCTTCCGCAGGGCTTCACCCAGCGCACCATCCTGGTCATCGATCACACACTCCATCAAGCCTACCACACCTGGGGGGACGCGCTCACCACACTTCAACATAAGACGCGACCTGCCAACGATGCCTCTGTTCCACTCAACTACCTGGGTTACTGGACAGATACCGGCGCGGCCTACTACTATCACTTTGAGGGCGCCAAAGGCTACGCGGGCACATTGCTGGCGGTGCGAGCAGACTTTCAAAAGCTGGGGATTCCACTCGGCTATATGGAACTGGATAGCTGGTGGTATCCGAAGGGAGGCGTCGCGAACTGGCAGGGAGACGGTACAGCCCAGAGAGGCGGCATCTACACGTATAGCGCCGACCCCAGCCTCTTCCCCCAGGGCCTGCCCGCCTTTCAGCAACAACTGGGCCTCCCCCTGGAGGTTCATGCCCGCTGGATCGATCCCGCCAGCCCCTATCGCGCCTCCTTCACGATGTCACGCAATGTCTCCACCGACCCTCGCTACTGGCGTGACATCGCGGCCTACCTCAAGAGTGCAGACATCGTGACCTATCAACAGGACTGGCTCAGCCAGGGCGCGCTCCCGGCCATCAATCTCCATGATCCCCAGGCCTTCATGGGCAATATGGCACAGGCAATGGCGTTTGATGGCATCGCGGTGCAGTACTGCATGCCGCTCCCGCGCCATCTCTTGCAGAGCAGCATGTACAATAATGTGTTGACCACCCGCGTGAGCGACGACCACTTCACGCGCGACCGCTGGACCCATTTTCTCTATACGTCCCAACTCGCAGGCGCGCTGGGTCTCTGGCCCTGGAGCGACGTGTTCATGAGCACGGAGACCGATAATCTGCTGCTCTCAACGCTTTCGGCCGGCGTCGTTGGCGTGGGCGACCCACTCGGCACTGTAAGTAAAACCAACCTGTTGCAGACCGTCCGCGCAGACGGCGTGGTCGTCAAGCCCGACGCGCCCATTGTTCCCATCGATGCCATGTATGTCCAGGATGCACAGGGCCAGGATACGCCGATGGTCGCCTCCACCTATACTGACCACGCTGGCATGAAGGCCCTCTACGTCTTCGCCTACAGGCGCGGGCAGAACACGACAGCGACCTTCACGCCGTCCTCGCTCGGCCTGAACGGACCGGTCTACGTCTACAATTACTTCACCCATAAAGGCCAGATCGTACGCGCGGGCGGCAGCTTTAGCGCTAGCGTGACGGATGCCGCGTACTACATCGTTGTACCTGTGGGAGCATCAGGTATCGCTTTCTTAGGGGACAGCGGGAAATTCGTCTCGCTGGGCAAAAAGCGGGTCACCTCCCTGGCCGATGCTGGGAAGGTGCAGGCGAGCATCACCTTCGCGCCGGGCGAACGAGCCGTAACGCTGTACGGCTACGCGCCCTCGCGTCCCACCATCAGCGCATCGGCAGGCATGGTTCAGGATATCATCTACCATGGCTCAACGCACCTGTTCAGCTTTAAAGTTTTATCCGATTCTGCCCTGTCAGCCGTGTTAACTATAGCAGATTAGTTGGTCCAATAGGTGGGTGTGCCTACTACATTTGATTTGAGAGGAACCGAAGCATATGCGCATTTCGCTCCCCGGCAGTCGCGGAGGCCACGCGCCCATTGTGAGCCGCCGGCAGGCATTTATCGCGCTAGGAATCGTTTTCCTGGCAGTGATCGTGCTGGCTGCACCTTTTGCTATCGGGATCTTCTCGCGCCCGGCGCCCGGCCTGGGCTTCCCCCCGGAAAGTAATCTTGATCTTGCTCAATACGTCAACCCGTTTATCGGCACGGTAGCCGCGCCGGAGAATGCCCATCTCAGCTCCGGCTTCAATAGTGGCAACATATTCCCAGGCGCGAGCTATCCCCATGGTATGGTGCAATGGAGTCCGGACACGACAACTGCGCCTGGCGGCTACCGTTACAACCAGAACACCATCCACGGCTTCAGCCTCACGCACTTCAGCGGGCGCGGCTGTTCAGCCTATCAAGATGTGCCTTTTATGCCCACACTGGGATATTCACATACCTCCCCCGCCGGCACTGCCAGCGCCAGCACCACCTTCTCGCACAGCAACGAAAGCGCCTCGCCCGGCTACTACAGCGTGCGCCTGGACCAGTCGAACATCCAGGTGGCCCTGACCACTACCCCGCGCACCGGCTTTGGGATGTTTACCTATCCACCCAACAAGCGCGCTACCATGCTTATCAATACCGGCGGCAGCGCGATGCATAACGCTGACAACGGAACCGGGGTGCAGATCATCGGCACGAACCAGGTCGTCGGCTCGGCGGCGAGCGGGAATTTTTGCGGCGGGGGCAACACTTATACGGTCTACTTCGCGGCTATGTTTAGCCAGCCATTTACGGCTTTCGGCACCTGGCACAACTCGAAAGTTAGCGCGCAGTTACGCCAGAGCAGCGGCAGCCACTCCGGAGCCTATGTGCGCTTCGATACGACCAGCCAGCAAGTTGTCCAGGTAAAGGTGGGCATCTCATTCGTGAGCATCCAGAACGCTGAGATGAACCTGGCCCACGAAAACCCCGGTTGGAACTTCAACGCCGTCCGGCAGCAGGCCAGGGCGGCCTGGAACGCACGCTTGAACACCATCCAGGTCTACAACGGCTCGCTCAAAAACAAACAGATCTTCTACACAGCCCTGTACCATACGCTCTTCCACCCGAATATCTTCAGTGATGTCAACGGTGATTACATTGGCTTCGATCAGCAGATCCACAAGGCCAGCGGCTACGTGCAGTACGAGAATTTCCCCGGCTGGGACATGCACCGCTCGCTTATCGGCTTACAGGCCTTCCTCTACCCCCAGGAGACCGGAGATATGCTGCAATCTCTGGTGATGGACGCGGAGCAGGGTGGCGGGGGTCTGCCTCGTTGGGAGGTGGCCAACGATAACTCAGGCGGCATGCTGGGAGACTCGATAGATATCGTGATCGCTACCGCCTACGCGCTGGGCGTCAGAAACTTCGATACCCAGGCGGCCTTGATGGCGATGGATCACGGCGCGTCGCATCCGGGTACCCTTTCTGGGAGACATATTGTGCGCGAGGGGCTGCAACAATACCTCACCCTGGGCTATGTACCCACGGGCATACCCGCGTCGGCCTCCATGACCCTCGAATATGCCTCCGACGACTTCGCCATCGCGCAGTTCGCCAAAGCTCTCGGACAGAACGGTCTGTATAACGTGTACCTTAAGCGCTCGCAAAACTGGCGCAACCTCTACAATCCCGCCACTGGTTATATCGAGCCGCGCAACGCCGACGGGACCTTCATCAAGGTCTTCGATCCCACCAGTGGGGCCGGCTTCGCCGAGGGTGATTCCGCGCAGTACACCTGGATGGTTCCCCAGGATCTGCCAGGCCTGTTCAAGGCCATGGGTGGCCCCGTGACCGCCATCGAGCGTATGGACTATCATTTCAACAAACTCAATGACGGCCCTACCAGTGCCTACGCCTTCATGGGCAACGAGCCGGAGTTCAGGGCGCCCTGGCTCTATGACTTCGCGGGCGCGCCCTACCGCACCCAGGATCTGGTACGCCGCATCGAGACGCAGGTCTTCAACAATACGCCAGGTGGTCTGGGCGGCAACGACGACGGCGGCGCCATGTCATCCTGGTACATATTCGCGGCCCTCGGCATCTTCCCAGAGATCCCCGGCGTCGGCGGCTTCGCCCTGGACAGCCCGCTCTTCCCCCTGACCCGCGTCCATCTGAACGGCGGCCACGAGCTGCTCATCACCGGCGGCCCCCATGCCTCGGACAGCACACCCTACGTCCAGAGCCTGTCCCTGAACAACCAGGCCTATACCAACTCCTGGCTGCCCTTCCACCTCGTTCAGAACGGCGCCACCCTCCAGTTTACGCTGGGCTCTCACCCCAACATGAGCTGGGGGAGTAGTATTAACGTAACCTACCCATAATACGCAACAAGCCACGCACCGTCTCGTAGCGCGTGGCTTGCCTCGCTGGGGGGGCAATCCCCATTTTCATGCCTTATTCCATACCAACCACTTTTCCTCGATCTCTTTTTCTACATCTATACCATAAAACCTGGCCAATAAAAGCGTCTGACACAAGACATCGGCCACTTCCTGGTGAAATGCAGCCTGGATCTCTTCAGAAGACTGCCCCTTTGTACGCGCTTTCCCTGAAAGCATGAGATATGCTTGAATAAGTTCGCCAACCTCTTCCTGCAATTTTAAGACAAACCAGGTAGCATCGCGCTCGATATGGAATTTTTCAGCATAGACTTGTGAGACGCGTTCTACTTCCTCTGCTAATTGGTGTATCTCCATTGACGTTTACTTCTCCCTTATCTTATCTTGAGCATGCAGGACGATCAGCCACTCTTCTGGAGCTTCATTATGGCCCACGCAAGCGAGAATACCCTGGGGATCGATCATGGATGCACCTCATACGTCTATTTATACCATTGATGATACCATATATAAGGTGAACTCATGTATTACACTTACAACCTGGCATTCACAGCCAT
>JBDTHH010000359.1:0-7320 GCA_039937055.1 Ktedonobacteraceae bacterium
CCCATGCCATAGCCCACGTGACCATTGCGATCACCGACAACGACAAGCGCCCGAATGCTAAATCTTCGGCCGCCCTGGACAACCTTCGAGACGCGCTTGACATCAACCACGATCTCTTCCAGGTTTAGTTTTGAAGCATCTATCCTTGGCATCTTACTCCTCGCGCCCTAAAATTCCAGGCCTGCCTCACGGGCGCCTTCGGCCAGCGCGGCCACCCGGCCGTGATACGCGTAGCCGCCACGATCAAAGACAACCTTATTCACGCCCTGCTCTTTCGCGCGCTGCGCCACCAGCTTGCCCACCTCGCGCGCCAGCGCGACTTTGCGATTCTTGGAGATGGCTTCCAGCGCCTCAACCGGCGTCTTCTTCTCGCCCTTCTGCGCGCTTGGCAGCACCGTTTTCACCTGGGCAGCGGGCTTGCCCTTCTGCTGCTGCGGCGCTCCACCCTTGGCACCCCCTCTGGCCGGAGCCTGGGGTTTCGAGGCTGGGGCCGTCTTTGCTCCCTTGCCCCCCTTCGTGGGGAGGGCATCGGCAGCCATTTCGACCACATCCGCAGCTTTATTAAGCACCGCCTGCAAGGCGCCACCTACTTTTGTACCCAGGGAATCGTCCTGCGGCTTAAAATCGCGCAGCGCCGTCTCCAGGGATGAGGCGGAAACCAGCGTGCGGCCTGTGGCATCATCGATAAGCTGTGCGTAGATATGATGTCCACTGCGGAAGACATTCAACCGTGGACGCTCCACAGCGCCTATCACCCGGCGTCGCATCCGCTGGTGCCGCCGCAGCCGCGCCTTATTCGAGTTAAAGCTCTTAATCATTTCATCAGATCCTTCACCATCCAGGTCGCGCGCGAGAGACGTGGTCGGCACTACGTCTCTCCCCCTCGCCCTGAAATCATGCTGTACATTACGCGTGCATAACCGGGCGCAGGCCAGCGGCGCCCCTACACGACCGGGCGCAGGCCAGCGGCGCCCCTACACGTCTACTTCTTTTTGCCGCCTCCGACTTTGCCGGCCTTACCAGCTTTGCGGCGAATGGCCTCGCCCGCGTAGCGAATGCCCTTGCCTTTGTACGGCTCAGGCTTGCGGATGCGGCGAATGGATGCGGCGACCTCGCCTACCAGTTGCTTGTCGATACCGGCCACACTTACCCTGGTCGCCTTGGTAGCCGGGTCGACGCCATCAATGGTGAAAGAGATGCCAGCCGGCGGCTGCACCTCGACCGGGTGGGAATAGCCCACCTGGATCACCAGGTTCTCGCCCATCTTAGCGGCGCGATAGCCGACGCCGTGAATCTCTAGCTGTTTGGTATAGCCAGTGGTCACACCCACCACCATATTGTTGATCAGGGTGCGATACAGGCCATGTTGCGCCTTGTGCTCTTTGCTCTCCGACGGACGCGTTACGCTCAACGAGCCATCTTCAAGCTTCAGAGCCAGGGCAGGGGCGACCTGCGACGAGAGTTCACCCTTGGGACCTTTGACGGTCACCAGGTTGTCCTCTGTCCAGTTGACCTGCACCTTCGGCGGCACCACAATTGGAGCACGTCCTATACGAGACACTTGAAACCTCCCGTCTACCAGACGTAGCAGACGACTTCCCCACCCAGACCCTGCTGGTAGGCATGCTGCCCCGTCATCAGGCCCTGAGGCGTCGAAAGAATAGCGATCCCCAGTCCACCACGAACGCGCGGGATCGTCGCCTTCTTGGTATACACACGTAGCCCAGGTTTGCTGACGCGCTTCAGTTGCGTCAACACAGGCTTCTTTTCAACATAACGCAGCGTGATCCGAATAGTTCCCTGCGGATTATCCTTCAACACTTCGATATCTTTAATATAGCCTTCTTCTTTTAGCACTCGCGCTATCGCCAGCTTCATTTTCGAGGCCGGGATTAAGACACGGGCATGCTTGGCCGAGACCGCATTGCGAATACGTGTGAGCATATCCGCGATGGGATCAGTCATATTCATGGAATACCCTCCACAATAACGAAAGATCGAAACTACAGCTACCTGCTGCGTTGTTCGTGCTCTCGCTCGTTCGCGCCTTCGCGATTGATTACCAACTTGACTTCGTCACACCGGGTAGCTCGCCACGCAAGGCCCGCTCGCGGAAACAGATGCGGCACAAGCCGAACTTACGGATGTACCCGCGCGGGCGCCCGCAGATGTGGCAGCGGTTGTGCTGCCGGACACGAAAGCGGGGCTTACGCTGCGACTTCACTATCATCGAGATCTTTGCCATGCTGTCGCTCCTCCAGCGTTATTTCTTAAAGGGCATGCCCATCATACCGAGCAGCCGTCGCCCCTCTTCGTCGGTGCGGGCCGTGGTGACGATACTGACTTCCATACCGCGCACTTTGTCAATCTTGTCGTATTCGATTTCAGGGAAGACCAGTTGTTCGCGCAGTCCCAGCGTATAGTTTCCCCGACCATCGAAGGCTTCTGCCGAGACGCCCTGGAAGTCGCGCAGGCGTGGCAAGGCAATATTCATCAGTTTGTCCAGAAAGTAATACATGCGGGAGCCACGCAGCGTCACCATGCAGCCGATCTGCATGCCTTCGCGCAGCTTAAAGGTAGCTACCGAGCGCTTGGCGCGGGTAATTACCGGCCGCTGCCCCGTGATAGTCGTCAGGTCGCCCACGGCGGCCTCCATGGCCTTGGCGTTCTGGATCGCCTCACCCATGCCAATGTTCACCACTACCTTGTGAACCTTCGGCACCTGCATCGGGTTCTTATAGCTGAACTCCTTTTGCAGGCCTGGCACGATCTCTTGCAGGTACTTCTCTTTCAAGCGTGATACCGCCATGTTCAACTACTCCTTCCTCGCCCGATCCTCGACGATCTTCTCGCACTTCTTGCAGACGCGTACCGGGCGTACCTTCTGATCGGCGCCCATGGGGCGACGCTCATGGGCTACACGCGTCGGCTGCCCGCATTCTGAGCAGATCAGCATGGTGTTCGAGACATGTATGGGCATTGCCTTGTCGATCACGCCTCCCTGGCGTGTCTGGCCCTGGGGGCGCACATGCTTCTTGACGATATTCAAACCCTCAACGATCACCTTATCGATCTGTGGCATGGCCCGCGAAACCAACCCCTGCTTCCCCCGGTCCTTGCCGGTGATGATCAAGACGGTATCACCCTTCTTGATATTCATCCTGGCATGGTGGAGAGGCTTTTTCTCCTTCTTTTTTGCTACCATCTTTTTCCTCTGCTAAAGCACCTCAGGCGCGAGCGAAAGAATTCTCGCGTAATTCCGTTCGCGCAGTTCACGGGCGACCGGGCCAAAGATACGCGTGCCCCGTGGGTTATTGCCGGCGGCAATAATCACGGCGGCGTTATCATCGAAGCGAATATGTGAGCCATCCGAGCGGGAATATTCTTTGGAGACACGCACCACGACCGCGTTGACAACCTCGCCCTTCTTCACCTGTCCATTAGGAGCCGCGGTCTTTACCGTGGCCTTGATGATATCTCCAACTTCCGCGTAGCGCTTGGCGGAGCCGCTGAGCACGCGAATACACATAATCTCTTTGGCGCCGGTGTTGTCGGCGACCTTCAGTCGCGTCTGTGGCTGAATCATAGCGGTCTCTCCTTATGCCTCTTCGCTCTCGGCGTTCGGCTCTTCAACCTCGTCGCGCTGCTTGCCGCTCAGATCGGGGTCGACACCGGCCATCAGTTCCGCCACTGGCACGATGCCGCTGCCGAGCTTGAGGATCTCCACCACACGCCAGCGTTTCAACTTGCTGATTGGGCGGGTCTCCTCGATGCGCACCATGTCGCCAACCTGGCAGGTGTTCTGCTCATCATGCGCGTAAAAGTGCTTCGTTTGCCTGTATGTACGCTTATAGATACGGTGTCTCTTCAACGACTCTACCGCGACAACGACAGTCTTATTCATCTTATTGCTAAGCACGCGCCCGATCTTTTGCTGGTGGCGAACTTTCTTCACCACCGGCGCGCTTGTCGATTGTGTATGCTGGATCATCCCTCGACCTCCAACTCTGTCAGACGATGCAGCAGGCGAGCGATATCCTTGCGCGTCTGCGCGAAGATACGATTATTTTTTACCTCGCCTCGCTGCTGCTGTAAGCGGAGATTGAATAATTGCAGACGCAATTCCTTGAGCTTCCGCTGGGCCTCGCCCTCGGTGTACTCACGGAACTCTTTGCGGCTCTCATTAAGCTTAGGCACTCTCCGCCTCCCCTTTTGTAATAAAGCGGGTCGCGATCGGCAGTTTATGGCTTGCCAGGCGCGCCGCTTCCCTGGCGATCTCTTCGCTGACGCCGCTGATCTCGAAGATCACCCGGCCTGGCTTGACGACTGCGACCCAGTGATCGGGGGCGCCCTTCCCTTTACCCATGCGGGTCTCGGCGGGCTTCACAGTGACCGGCTTATCCGGGAAGACCCGAATCCAGACCTTGCCGCCGCGCTTCATGTAGCGGGTCAGCGCGATACGCGCCGACTCGATCTGACGCGCCTCCATCCAGCAGGGTTCCATCGCCTGCACACCGTACTCGCCGAAAGCGACGGTATTGCCTTTTTGCGCGGTGCCCCGCATGCGGCCGCGATGCTGTCTACGATACTTTGGACGTGATGGTGCCAATAACATGGCTTCGAATCTCCTCTACTCGCTCTCACTCCCACCAGCGCCCGGCTCTGGCGTCGGTGTCGCTGCTGGCACGTCTGGCGCAGCCTCTGGTGTCGATGCTGGCAAATCTGGCGCAGCCACCGGCGCCGGCTCTGGCGCAACAATCGGTGTTACCGGTGTTGCGACTGGCAGATCAGGCGTAGCCGCCGGTTCAGCCGCTGTGGGTGCCGGAGCTGGTCGCGCCTGCTCGCTCCGTGGAGGACGCTCTGCACGCGCTGGGCGTGCCGGACGGTCTCCCTGTGGCCGGTCTCCTTGCGGACGCGGGCCACGATCCCCGCCACGATCTCGATCCCCACCACGGTCTCGATCTCCAGCCCCACGACGTGGGGGGCGCTCACCACGGCGGTCGCCACCGTCGCGCTCGCGCGGGGTAAACGTCGTCTGTGGCGCGACCTCTGGAAGTTCTCCAGGCTCCCGCCGCTTGCGTGGCAGGATATCGCCCTTATAAATCCAGACCTTAATGCCGATCACACCGAAGGTCGTATGCGCCTCGGTCTGACCGTAGTCGATATCGGCGCGCAGCGTGTGCAGGGGCACCTTGCCCTCGACCTCTTTCTCGCTGCGGGCAATCTCCGCGCCGCCCAGGCGTCCGCCAACAATGACCTTCACGCCTTTGGCATTGGCGCGCATCGACTTCTGCACCGCCTGTTTCATGGCGCGCCGGAAAGAGACGCGCTTCTCCAACTGCTCAGCGATAGAGCGCCCTACAAGGAAGGCGTCCAGCTCAGGCTGGCGAATCTCGATGATGTTGAGGCGCACACGCTTCTTGGTCCTGACCTCAAGCGCGGCGCGTAGCTTGTCGACCTTCTCGCCGCTCCTGCCGATCACGATGCCGGGTTTGGCAGTATGGATCGTCACAGCCACCTGGTTGGCTGCCGCACGCTCGATCTCGATGCGCGAGACCGAGGCATTGGAGAGATCCCTCTGGATCTCGCGGCGAATCAGTAGATCCTCAGCAAACACGTCTTTGTAATCGCGCTCGGCATACCAGCGAGACTGCCAGCCTTTGACGACGCCGAGTCTAAATCCAACGGGATGCACTTTATGCCCCAAGAGTGTCCTCCTTCAAATTAGCGCCCCGTATCCGCTGGATCATCCGAGACAATCACCGTAACATGGCAGGAGCGTCGGATAATATACGACGCGCGCCCATGGGAGCGGGCCTTCATACGAGGCAGCCGACTCGCGTCGTCAGCTACAATGTTAAGAATATAGAGATCATCTGGATTGAGATTATAGTTGTTTTCCGCGTTGGCCGCCGCCGAAGCCACAACCTTACTGACCGGTTTCGCGCCAGCGTTGGGCAGAAACTGGAGAATAGGCAGAGCCTCATTCACGCGCATCCCCCTGACCGCATTCACGACCAGACGCATTTTACGCGGCGAAATCCCAATATTTCTTGCAATAGCCCTGACTTGCATCTTATCCCTCTCATCTGTGTGGACAAGGCCTGTATGTCCCTGCCCTGGCGGACCTTAACGAACCGATGTGGTTCGCTCGCTCCTGCCGCCCGCGTGACCCCTGAAGTGTCGCGTAGGGGCAAACTCGCCCAACTTATGGCCCACCATGTTCTCCTGGATATAGATGGGTATATGCGTCTTGCCATTATGCACGCCGATGGTCATACCCACCATTTCAGGGAAGATCGTTGAAGCGCGTGACCACGTTTTGATCACCCGGCGGTCGCCGCTTCGCCGCATGCTCAGGATCTTCTTCCTGAGCGACTCATGAATGTATGGCCCCTTTTTTCTTGAGCGCGACATCTCTACTTCTTCCTCCTACCAGCATTGCGACGCCGGACAATAAAGTGATCGGTTCTCTTGTTCTTACGAGTCTTAAAGCCCATCGCAGGCTTGCCCCAGGGTGTCTGCGGCTGTCCACCAATGGGGGCGCGTCCCTCGCCACCACCATGAGGATGGTCGCGCGGGTTCATAGCCGAACCGCGAACCGTGGGGCGGCGACCCAGGTGGCGCGAACGCCCGGCCTTGCCCAGGCTGATGTTCTCATGGTCGACATTGCCCACCTGGCCGATGGTCGCCATGCAGAGAATATGCACGCGGCGTTGCTCGCCCGAAGGCAGGCGCACCAGGGCGTAATCGCCCTCTTTGGCCATCAGTTGCGCGCCCGTACCGGCGCCGCGCACCATCTGCCCACCGCGACCGCGCTCCAACTCGATGTTGTGGATCGTGGTGCCGGTCGGAATATTCTTCAAGGGCAGCGCATTGCCGGTCCTGATATCAGCCTCCGGCCCGGCCTCCACGCGGTCGCCCACTTTCAGCCCTAGCGGCGCAATGATATAGCGCTTCTCGCCATCCAGGTAGTGCAGCAGCGCGATACGCGCGGAGCGGTTGGGATCATACTCAATCGCCGCGACCCTGGCAGGCACACCCAGCTTATTACGCTTAAAATCGATGATACGATAGGCGCGCTTCGCTCCACCGCCGCGATGGCGAGTGGTGATCTTGCCCTGGTTATTGCGCCCGGAGTGCCTCTTCAGCTTCACCGTCAGGGATTTCTCCGGCTTTGTCTTGGTGATCTCCTCGAACGTCGAAACCGACATGCCGCGACGGCCAGGAGACGTTGGTCGATACTGTCTAATTGGCATCTATCTAACCCCTTACGCCTTTAATGCATCGATCGTCTGGCCTTCCTGAATGGTGACAATC
>JBDTHH010000360.1:0-23573 GCA_039937055.1 Ktedonobacteraceae bacterium
AGAGGACATGGCCCATCTTACCCTGCCACTGTGTGCTCATCTCAACGCCCGCCAGCACAGGCAAGCCCTGTTGAGCGGCCAACTGCTGAATGCCGGCTACCGTATCGACGTGGTCATGATCGGTCACGGCAACCAGATCAAAGCCCTCTTTCACCAGGTAGTCGATGAGTTGCTCCGGGGGCCAGCGCCCATCGCTATAGTTCGTGTGCATATGCAGATCAATGGCGGCGTCCGGGGAAAGCGTAAGATGCGAAGTCAGCGGCTCCAAAACAACAAACTCCTTATTGTGGCCTTATCATGAAACGTGATATACGTTTACATAGTATGGTACCACATTTTGGAGCGAGGTCGGAGGGATTACCAGCGGAAGCAGTAGCCGACGCCGCGTACTGTCTGGATCAGGCGGGGGTTGGCCGGGTCCTCCTCGATCTTCTCGCGCAGCCAGCGTACATGCACATCGACGGTCCGGGTGTCGCCAGCATAGTCGTAGCCCCAGACGTTGTGGAGCAACTGATCGCGTGTCAGGACGGTGCCCCGGTTGCGTACCAGGTAGGTGAGCAGGTCGAACTGTTTGGGCTGCAACTCCAGTTCCTGATCGCGGGAGATGACGCGGCGCCCGGCGAGGTCGATGCGTATGGGGCCGGCTACCAGTTCGCGATTGGGTCGCGGCACCTCGCTGGTAGCGCTCTGACTGGCGGCATCTTCGCTGGTGGGATAGTCGGCCCGGCGCAGCAGGGCGCGCACGCGGGCCAGCAGTTCGCGCCGGCCAAAGGGCTTGGTCACATAATCGTCGGCGCCCACTTCGAGGCCAACCACCTTGTCGATCTCGTCACCTTTCGCGGTGAGCATGATGATCGGCGTGGTGGCGGTGGCCGCCTCGCGACGCAACTGGCGGCAGACCTCCAGGCCATCCATTTCGGGCAGCATAATATCCAATATAACCAGGTCTGGCTCCTCGCGACGCGCCGCCTCCAGGGCACTGGCGCCATCCGCGGCGGTAATCACCTGGTAGCCGGCCTGCTCCAGGTTGTAGGCAATCGTCTCTACCAACACCACCTCGTCGTCCACAACCAGGATTTTACGTCCCACGGCTCTTCTCCAGTACTGCTCGTGCGCTTATAATTTCAGCCAAATCTACCACTGATGTAATCTTCTGTCTCTTTCTCTTTGGGATGCTCAAAGATAGTCTGGGTGGGCGCGTACTCGGTGAGTTTACCGGAGAGGAAGAAGCCGGTGAACTGTGAGACACGACCGGCCTGCTGCATATTATGTGTCACTATGACTATAGTATAGTCCTTGCTCAACTGGGTAATCAACTCTTCGATCTTCAGAGTAGCAATGGGATCAAGCGCGGAGCACGGTTCGTCCATCAGCAAAACATCGGGCTGGACCGCCAGGGCGCGCGCGATGCACAGGCGCTGCTGTTGACCTCCTGAAAGACCCAGGGCAGAGACATTCAGACGATCTTTGACTTCATCCCATAGCGCGGCCCCTTGCAGGCTCTGCTCTACAGCTTCCTGGATCTCCCGTTTGGACCTGCGCTGGACGTGGAGTCCATAGGCCACGTTCTCGAAGATCGACTTGGGGAACGGATTGGGACGCTGGAATACCATACCCACCCGCTGGCGCAACTGCACCACATCGGTGGATTTGTCGTAGATATTCTCCCCATCAAATGTCGCCTCGCCCTCGGTGCGTGTGCCGGGGATCAGGTCGTTCATGCGATTGAGCGTGCGCAGGAAGGTCGATTTCCCGCAGCCTGATGGCCCGATCAACGCTGTGATCTGGTATTCGCGCACCGGCAGCGATACATCAAACAGTGCCTGCTTCGCTCCATAATAGAAATTCAGGTGCTGGATATCTATTTTGACGCCCGCATCTAGATTCAGGTTTTTACCCGGATCAAAACTGCCCATATGCGCCGCTGGCGAAGCGGGTGTTTCTGGCCGGGCTGCGTTAGTCCCTACGGATGGTTGGCCGGGCGGCGGTTGTTGACTGGATCTATTGAGACGCATCTCCATGAGACCTCCTATATAGTTGCAAGCGCGTACTCTTTATGTAGAGGGATAGACGCATCGACGATGAGACGGCCATCCATAACCACCAGCCGGATATAGCGGCCCGCGAGTGTTTTACTAATGAAGTAAGGGCGCCCCTCGTAGGAGATGTGGCCGCTGCGGGCCACCTTACGAGAGAAGATGTTTGCTCCTTCGGGAAGGATGGTATTGCCACCCCCCAGAGCCTCTGTGATCGCATTCATAGTGCTCTATCCTCGCTTCTCATATGGTATCTGTAGGGCGTGGCTGGCCACATCCTACGAGACGGACAAAGGCCCGAGCCTCTATAGGCTGGTTCAAGCCGCGGTGACCTTGTGTTGAATGTAACGTCCGATAGCACGAGAACTGATGTTAATCACGAGTAAAATCAGGATCAGCAGGGCCGCCGAGCCGGCGGAGATCTCGTTAGCCTTCGCCACGGTCAGCCCTGGAATAGAGCCGGCCCCCTGCGTTTTGACGTACCACAGATGGATGGTCAGAGTATCGCTGGTGATGGTCGGGTCTGGCGTGAAAGCACTGGCGGGATTGGAGACGCCCATAGTGAAGACCAGCGCCGCCGTCTCACCGATGATCTTGCCAGCCGAAAGAATCAGGCCAGTGATCAGCCCGGGCAGGGCCGAGGGCAGGACTACTGTACGAATCATATTCCAGCGGGTGGAACCGAGCGCTAGACTGCCTTCGCGCAGGTCGCGCGGCACCGACAGCAGGGCATCCTCGAAGAGCCTGAGAGCCAGCGGGAAGTTCAGGCACAGTAGGGTCAGCGCGCCCGTCAGACGGCTGATATGCAGGCCAAGGATCGACCCGAAGAGGATCAGTCCAAACAGCCCCAGCACGATAGATGGTACACCGGCCAGAGTCTCCGCCGCGAAGCGGATAATCGTGACCAGCCGGCCCTGGCGCGCGTACTCTACTGTATAGATAGCCGCACCCAGAGAGATAGGGAACAGAAACAACTCCGACAGGATCAGAATGTAGAACGTATTGAATATCTCGCGCCCGGCTCCCAGGTCGTCGGCCGCGTAGAATGCCGGGTCCACCAGGTAGGCAATGCCTTGCACCAGCAGGATGATGATAATCGCCACAAAGACGGCGACAATGAGCAGAGCGACAGCCCAGAGGACGCCGATGGCAATGTTGTTGCTCGTGTGCAGGCGCCGCATCAGGCCCGCGAGGTCGCGTGTGCCTCGTTCTCTTACAGCAGGCCTGGGAGCGAGCGATTCTGCCTGTTGCGTGCTCATTTATATACTCTCCTACTCACAAAATAGCGGCTGATGCAGATAAAGATGAACGAGATCAGTAGCAGGACGAATGCCAGCGTCCAGTAGGCGTCCTGTGATACGCCTGATGTTTCCTGGAAGTCCAGCAGGATGGCGCGCGTGATATTGGAGGTCGGCACAAAGAAGGACTGGAGCGTGAGCAGCTTTTGTGGCAGCGACTGACCGCCGAGCACCATAGCGACAGCCAGCGTCTCTCCGATGGCGCGCGCCATGCCCAGCACCGCCGCGGTGACCAGGCCCGAAGCGGCGGCCGGCAATATCGCTTTTGACATCATCTGCCAGCGTGTCGAGCCAAGCGCCAGGCTGGCCTCGCGCACGCTATCGGGAACCGCGCGCAGGTTATCTATCGATATACTGGTGATGGTGGGCAGGATCATAATTACCAGCACCAGGATTGCCGCCGCGTAGCCGTAGCCCCCGGTCGAGGTCAGGATGCCCAGGTGCGGCACCAGAAAGATCAGTCCCAGAAAGCCGAGCACCACCGAGGGCATGCCGGTAAAGATCTCCAGCAGCGGCTGCAGGAAGCGCGCCAGCCACTGCGGGCATACCTCGGTCAGGAAGATGGCCAGCCCGAACGAGAGCGGCGTGGCAATGATCACCGAGATGAACGTGATAATGATCGAGCCAATGATCAGCCCCAAGGCCCCGAACTGCGGAGTATCGCTGTTGCCCGCCGTGGGGTCCCAGTTCGTGCTGGTAAAAAAATCCTTGATGCTGGCGCCGCCGTGTTCAAAGAAGATGCGCAGCGCCTGGGAGCCTACAAAGTAGAAGACACCTATGATGATAGCCACTACAAAGATGGCACAGGCCAGGAAGACAAAGCGCGCGATCTGTTCCGAGATCTGCCCCTGTGACCTTTTTCGCTGCTGTACACCGATCATCCTGGCTTCCTTTCAAAGGAGAAAGCGGCCGCTCCTGCAACCCGCGTGGGAGCGGCTGCGTTCTCAATTACTTATGCGCATCCCTGGTGCTCTGAGGGATATCACTGATCTTGGCGAACTTGAGGCCGTCGGCGACCGTGCCGGCGTCGCTGCTGGTCATGTAGTCGAGGAACGCCTGGGCCAGGCCGGAGGCCGCGCCCTTGGTGTACATATGCTCGACATTCCAGAATTTATAGGCATTGCTCGCGCAATTGGCGACCGTGGGATCCTGCCCATCGATCTTAAGAACGGTGAGACCCGATGCGGCAGCGTCCGCTCCACCGAGTGTGACGTAGCCGATGGCACCAGTGGTCTGCTCAACCGTCTGCACAACGGTGCCGGTGCTTTCAACGGTCAGGTTCTTGGCCTGGGCGGGTGACTCGTTAGCACCACCAAGGATATATTTCTTGAAGGTCGCGCGCGTGCCAGAGGTGGTAGGACGGCTGACAACCGTGATCGGCAGGTCGGGGCCACCGACTTGCTTCCAGTTTGTGACCTTACCTGTGTAGATACTCAGGAGGTCGCTGGTCTTGATGTCCGTGACGCCCTTCACACCCGGATTGACGATTATCACAAAGATCACGACCGCAACCTGGTGGTCAACCAGGTCGGTCTGGGTAGCGAGAGCCGGAATATCGGAGTTACCGATCTGAACTGTGCCGTTCTCGGCGGAATTCAGGCCGGTCTTACTTCCGCCCGGTTGCACCGTAATCTTCGCGCCAGAGCACTTGGCCTGGTATTTCTCGGCCACCGCCTGCACAAATGGCTGGAGCGCCGTTGAGCCGGCCGCTGTGACGCTGCCTGTGACGCAGGTGTAGTTGCCCGGCGTACCCAGGGTGGCGGGGGTGGTGCCGCCGGTGCCAGGGGTGGTGGTGCTGCCGCACGCGGAAATAAGCACACTCATTGCCATTACGATCGTTAACAGGATCGTAATGGACCATCGTTTCGACATCGATAAATCCTCCTGCTCGCGTTTCTTCCCACGAGCGTATAAGTGAGTGCTGGCCTCGCGCCCCGCAACGGTGAACGCATACGGACAGGGCGAACCAGCACATCTATAGTATCTTGCACTGTTTGTTCGTGCATCTATAAGGTAGCCTGCGCCGGTTAACCATGCCTTATGGCAAGGTTAAGGCATGTTAAATTGCGGTTAAAACTTGCCGTGGGGATAAGTCAGAACTTTAACTTACCTCAACAACTGTGTTGGCACCAGGCAAGAAAAAAGGGTGGTCCATGCCGGACCACCCTCGAAACGCGCTACGATTTATGTATGCCGCGCACCCCACTCATCCCAGGAGATCACGCCCAGGTGCGCGAGGTACGCGTCATACCACAACTGGTAGTTTTGCTCTACAGGCCCCTCGGTCAACACGGCCACACCCTTGTGAAGAGGTACCCGACTCACAACCCCAGCACGCGCATGCTTCATGTGCTCAAAAAGCTCTCGCCCCTCGTGACATACAGGGCCGACAATTGAACAGCGACATGTCTTCATCCTGTTACCTCCTCTCTCTGTAAGCAAACGACCTACATAGGGTAATTCTTTTTGCACAGGTCAGAAGCGGTATTTATAGAGCAGGTTTTTCACTTTTTCTTTGCTAGCTGGCCCTCCTCCTTGAAGATGTTACAATACTCCATAGACAACCATAACAAACTCAAATCATCTGAGAGGAACCTCCCCATATGACCCATCTTTACCTGATACGACACGGGCAGGCGATCAGCGCGGTGCAGAGAACGCTGGGCAATACCGATTTATCGCCCTTAGGTATCCGGCAGGCTGAGCGACTACGGGACCGGTTGGCGGCGACGGGCGAGATCGCCGCCGATGTGCTGATCGCCAGCACGCTGCGGCGCGCGCGCCAGACGGCCGAGATCATCGCGCCGGTGCTGGGCCTGCCAATTGTACTGGATGATGATCTACATGAGCGGCGCGAGGGCCAGGCGGCGGGGATGAGCGAGGAGGAGTATCGAAAAACCTATGGCAACTTCGATTTCGAATATGAGCCTTTCCGCCCGGTGGCACCAGGCGGCGAGAACCAGGGGCAGTTTATGCTGCGCGTCGGCACGGCCCTGGACCGCGTGACGCGCGAGCATGCCGGAAAAACTATCGTGATCGTCTGCCACGGCGGCGTCATCGAAGGCGCGTTTCTCTGCTTCTTTAAAATGAACACCCTGACGCGTCCGGCCGCTTCCTTCGATACGCACAATACCTCCATCACCTACTGGCACCAGCAGCCACAGGAGGGTAGGCCACCCCGCTGGCGGCTCATAAAATACAACGATGACCTGCACCTGCGCGCTATAGATGCTCCCCGACCGATTCCCTGGCATGAGATTTTCGCTCGGCCCGCTGTGGGGGCAGATCAGCCAACCGTACCGCTAGAGACCGAATAGGGGGAGACCGGCTTTCTTAACAAAGGTTAAGCATAAAATAATGTAGCATTAACCTTGCCTTAACATTCGCATAATATAGCGGCGATACACTTACCTTGAAATAGTTATGTATTGAAAACATATCCTTAAGGCAAGGAGCCGCTTGAATATGATAGATGGAGATAAACGTCTCGCCGGCGAAGCTGCTGGCAGCGCGACGCGCAAGTCAGTGTTGAGCGCGCTGGATGACAGTTCGCTATCGGGTTTCCACTGGAAGGCTATGGTAACGTCGGGCATGGGTTTCTTCACCGATGCCTACGACCTCTTTATTATCGGCGTTGTGCTGGCCATTCTCACGCCCCTCTGGCACCTGAGCGCCCTGGAGATCTCCCTGCTGGCCAGCACCTCGCTGCTGGCGGCGGCGTTTGGCTCGATCATCTTTGGTCGCCTGGCAGATTTTGTGGGCCGCCGCTCCATTTACGGTTTTACACTTATCGTACTGGCAGCGGGCGCGCTGGCTTCGGCCCTGGCCCCCAACGTAATCTGGCTGCTTATCTTCCGCTTCGTCCTGGGCCTGGGCATCGGGGGCGATTATCCCTTGAGCGCGACCCTCATGAGCGAGTATGCCAACCGGCGCGACCGGGGCAAGCTAGTGACGATGGTCTTCTCGATGCAGGGATTGGGGCTGATCCTGGGTCCACTGGTGGCTATCGTGCTGCTGGTGGCAGGCACCAATCACGACCTGGCCTGGCGCATCATGCTCGCGCTGGGCGCAGTGCCGGCGCTGGCTACCTTCTACCTGCGCCGCCAGATCGCTGAGACGCCGCGCTTCGCCATGGCCATGCAAGATGACCTGGCGGGCGCCTCGCGCACCGTCGAACAGGTGACCAGGAACGGCAATGGCGCGAAAGCAGCCTCACTCAACGACCATACCCCTCTTGCCAGTGCCAACGGACACTCAAACGGTCATGCCCCTCTTGCCAGTACCAATGGACACTCACTCAACGGCCATACTCCTCTCGCCACAGCGAATGACTCCGCGGCCCCACGCAAGGACCTGCGCCGGAAATCCTGGCTGTACCTGCTGCTGCGCCGTCCCTACCTGCGCTGGCTGATCGGCACCGCCGGCGCCTGGTTCCTGCTGGATATCGCCTACTATGGCACGACCATCTCCGGCCCGCTGGTGCTCAAATCGCTCAACAGTCACTCCAACCTGGTGACGAACATGGTCTATACGCTGCTCATCTTCGTGATCGCGGCCTTCCCCGGCTACGTCGTCGCGGCCTTCACCATCGATCGCCTGGGTCGCAAGTGGATCCAGTGTGTGGGCTTCGCCATGATGGCCCTGGCATACGGCCTGCTCGCCGTCGCGCCGGCGCTTACGGCGATCACATTGCCCTTCCTGCTGATCTACGGTGTCAGCTACTTCTTCACTGAGTTTGGTCCGAACGTGACTACCTTCGTCTATCCCGCCGAGATCTTCCCGGTGATGGTGCGCACGACGGGCCACGGCATTGCTGCCGCGCTCGGCAAAGTTGGCGCGTTCATCGGAGCCTTCGCGTTCCCCTACCTGCTCACTACCTACCACCTGCCAGGGGTGATGGCCGTCGCCGCCATTGTGTCACTTCTAGGTCTGCTGCTGACCATCTTTACGCTGCCAGAGCCAAACCAGCGTACGCTGGAGGAGATCTCCGACGAGCACACCATCGTAGAGACCCATCACGAGGAGTTGCGGGCCAGCAAAGAGCACGCGCTCGCCGTCAAATAGAACAGAGAGGGGGATAGGCCATGGTCCACGCTCAGCAGATCATGATTGTCGTTATCGTGATCCACCAACTCGCTGATCATTCGCTCAACGACTTCGATGCGCTTGCCGTCTCTGGCTAAGGGCAAGAGCGGATAGAGACCCACCTGTCCCGTGGCAAGCAAGTCATCGACCGACAGCTCGCGCAGATTGATGACCTGAAAGTCAAAACGCAAGGCCTGCTGCCCATCGGGTCGCCGCGAGATCAGCGCGGTGGCCGGGGTCGGGACCTTGTCGATGTACATCACGCACGACCAGACCGGCAGGTGGTGTTCGAGTAGCACTCTGACATTATACTCCAACAATCCTTGACACACTGCCCTTGCTCCTCTACAATCGATCTTGTATATCTATATACAAACAAGAGACACCTTACCCCAAGGAGAATTTTTCATGGCTGACCGCGCAGGCCAGCAGCTTAGCAATTATCATCTTGTGCAGCTACTGGGACAGGGGCACTTCACGGAGGTCTATCTGGCCAGAGATATGCATGTCGCGCGCCAGGTTGCCATCAAATTGCTTGACACCCGCCTTGAAGATGCCGAGGTGGCCCAATTTCTGGCACAGGCGCAGGCGATTGCCGGGTTAAAGCATCC
Source organism: Ktedonobacteraceae bacterium (assembly GCA_039937055.1). GTDB lineage: Bacteria > Chloroflexota > Ktedonobacteria > Ktedonobacterales > Ktedonobacteraceae > JALYTT01. Next base: position 9,031 of record JBDTHH010000360.1, read on the forward strand.
ACATATCGTACGTATTCTGGATTTCGGTGTCGCCGGAGAGATCCCCTTCATCGTGATGGACTATGCCCCCCACGGCACATTACGCCAGCTTCATCCCAGAGGCGCGCCGCTCCCGCTCACCACTGTCGTCTCTTATGTGGAGCAGGTGGCTAGCGCGCTGGAATATGTCCATGAGCAGCAGCAACTCATCCACCGCGATATCAAGCCGCACAATATGCTGCTGGGGCCGCACAACGAGGTCTGGCTCAGCGATTTCGATATCGCGGTCGTCTCAGAGAGCATCGGCTATAAGCGACTCAAGACGCCAGTGTTTGAAGGCACCGTCCCCTACGCCTCGCCTGAGCAGTTGCGCGGCAAGCCCAACATCCTCGGCGACCAGTATTCGCTGGCCGTGGTCGCCTACGAATGGCTCAGCGGCGACTGGCCCTTCCATGGCTCCGCCGACGAGATTACCACACAGCATCAGATCGCCTCGCCGCCCTCCTTGTGTGAGAAAAACCCGGCCATTCCGCTTACAGTCGAGCAGGTCTTGATGCAGGCCCTGGCGAAAAATCCCTACGAGCGCTTCGAGAGCGTGCTGGCATTCGCCAGGGCCTTAGAACGAGCCAGCCGCTCAGACAGGCCGGCAGCCTCAGGACTTCTAGCACGCTCGCAATTCAAATCGCCGCTTCCACTGACGCCGCAGCCTGCTCCACCCATGGTCGAGCCTCCAGTTCAGCAGAATGCGCTCCTCACTTACCACGGCCACAGCGCGCAGGTTACGGCCATCGCCTGGTCGCCGGATGGAGAGCGCATCGCCTCCAGCAGTCTCGACGAGACGGTTCAGGTCTGGCAAGCAACCACAGGTCAGACCCTCCTGACCCACCGCAGTAGTTCCCTGGAGGGCCAGGCCATCGCCTGGTCGCCCGATGGCCGCTACATCGCCTCAACCGCCGGTCTCTCATCCGAGACGATTCAGGTCTGGCAAACCACCAGCGAGCGCCTGGCTCCCGCCCTGGCTTCAACGTATGAGGGCCATGCCGAGCGTATCCGCACCCTGGCCTGGTCGCCCGATGGCCGCTACATCGCCTCCGCCGGCGACGATCAGACCGTCCATGTCTGGGAGGCGGACAGCAAACGTCACGCTTTTACCTACCGTGGCCATTCCCTGGTTGTCACGGCCCTGGCCTGGTCGCCAGATGGCACACGCATCGCCTCCGCCGGCGAGGACCGGACCGTTCACATCTGGGAGGCGCGCACAGGAGGCAGCATTCGTATCCACTATGGACATACCGGCACTGTTACGGCCCTGGCCTGGTCGCCAGATGGCACGCGCATCGCCTCCTCCAGCGAGGATCAGACGGCCCAGGTCTGGCCGGCCGAGCAGCCACAGGAAACGGCCTTCCAGCATACGACCCTCACCTATCGCGGTCATATAGGCAACGTCACCGGCGTCGCCTGGTCGCCCGACAGCGGTCGCGTCGCCTCCTGTGGCATCGATGAGACCGTCCACATCTGGGATGCGGCCAGCGGCGCCCCCCTCCTGGCCTATCACGGTCACTCCGATTGGGTGAGCGCGGTGGCCTGGGCGCCCGACGGAGAACGCATCGCCTCCGGGTCGTGGGATAAGACGGTGCAGGTCTGGCGACCTGACCTCCCAATAGGACCACTTGCCATACCCTCCCCGAACTGATAGAATCGCGGAAGGCGGCCGCGTCTCCTTATTAGGCACAAGCATGGCTGGCCAACATGGACCTATGTTATTTCTGAGTGAGACCGTCTCTCGCAGAGTACGCGTTACGAACTGGAGGTTCTTTCATGCCTGATTCTGCTAGCTCGCCTGCCCCAACGACCCCGCATCCTGTGTTCCAGCAGGCCAGGTCGCATGGGTCGCTTGATGCTGATATTATTATCAAGAACGCACCGGACCCGGTGTTCGTCTCGGACCTGGAAGGCAAGATCCTCTCAGCCAACGATGCGGTCTACGAACTGCTGGGCTTCCGCACCGACGAAGTGCTGGAGCAGTCGCTCTCGCGCTTCATCAGCCCCGAAGAGACGCGCGAGTTCACCGCCGCCCTGCGCGAGGTCATCGAGCGTGGCGCGACGCGCAATGCCCGCCTCAATCCCCGTAGCGCCTCCGGCGAGGTCATCCCCACCACGCTCAACGCCTCGGCCCTGCGCGACGCCAACAGCAACGTGATCGGCGCCATCGGCATCCTGCGCGATATGCGCGAGCTGGACAAGGCTCTGGCCTACTCCGATAGCCTGATCAAGAACGCGCCGGACCCGGTGTTCGTCTCGGGCCTGGAAGGCAAGATCCTCTCGGCCAACGACGCGGTCTACGAACTGCTGGGCTTCCGCACCGACGAAGTGTTGGAGCAGTCGCTCTCGCGCTTCATCAGTCCCGAAGAGACGCGCGAGTTTACTGCCGCCCTGCGCGAAGTGATCGAGCGCGGCGCGACGCGCAATGCCCGCCTCAATCCGCGCAGCGCCTCCGGGGAGGTCATCCCCACCACGCTCAACGCCTCGGCCCTGCGCGACGCCAATAGCAACGTCATCGGCGCCATCGGCATCCTGCGCGATATGCGCGAGCTGGACAAGGCTCTGGCCTACTCCGATAGCCTGATCAAGAACGCGCCGGACCCGGTGTTCGTCTCGGACCTGGAAGGCAAGATCTTACAGGCCAACGACGCCGTATATGCCCTGCTGGGTTTCCGGCCAGACGAAGTGCTGGAGCAGTCGCTCTCACGCTTCATCAGCCCGGAGGAGACGCGCGAGTTCCTGGCGGCCCTGCGCGAGGTCATTGAGCGCGGCGTGACGCGTAACGCGCGCCTCAACCCGCGCAGCGCCTCCGGGGAGGTCATCCCCACTACGCTCAATGCCTCGGCCCTGCGCGACACCGATGGCCGGGTGATCGGCGCCATCGGCATCCTGCGCGATATGCGCGCCTACGAGAAGGTGGTGCGCGATCTCCAAGAATCCAAGTCGGAACTCCAGGAGAAGATTCTGGACCTGGAGAAGTTTGAGGAGGTAGTGGTCGGACGAGAACTCAAGATGATCGCCCTGGAGAAAGAGATAGAGAACTTAAAACGCGAGCTGAGCAAGTACCGGGGTGAACTTACATGAGTAGCGAGTCCCTGGAGATCATGGATGCTCCCTACCCGCGCGAGGTAGATGGACGATTCCTGGATGACTACCAGCTCCTGCTGCAGCAGAAACAGGCACTGGAGCAGCGTGTGCGCAAGGGAGAAGAGCGGCGCCGCGCCCTCTTTCATATCCTGAGCGACCTGAACACGGTGAATCGCAAGCTATCTGACCAGCGCAAGGCCATGATTCACATCCTGGCCGACTATGAGCAGGACCGCAGCCGCATGGGCAGCCAAACGGAACGCCTGGATAATTCGCGCCGCGCGCTGATGCACATTTTACAAGATTCGCACCAGTCGAACCTGCGCCTGGAAAATAGCCGTAAAGCCATGATCCATATCATGAGTGACCTGAAGGAGACGACGGCCGAGGTCCAGCGCCGCGAGCAAGAGTTGCGCGAAAAGCAGGAGCAGTTGGTGCAGGCGGGCAAGCTGGCGACGCTGGGAGAATTGACCACGGGGGTGGCGCACGAACTCAATAACCCGCTGAACAATATCGGCCTGTTTATTGGCAACGCCATAGATCTCGTCGAGCTGGGCATGGCCGACACCAACCCGGAACAGATCTTACGCGAGCTGTCCAGCGCCATGCAGCAGGTGCGCAAGGCCACCGAGATCATCTCTCACCTGCGTACCTTTGGTCGCGCCGCCCCCGTCAGCTATGAATCTGTGGCTATCGAACAGATTGTTCGCAGCGCGATCTCCCTGATGTATGAGCAATTGCGTCTCCGGCAGATCGAGGTCCAGATGCATTTTCCAGAGGAAGAGGTCACCGTGATGGGCAATGCCATCCAGTTGGAGCAGGTCTTCATCAACCTGCTCACCAACGCGCGCGATGCCCTGGCAGTTGTGCCTCGCAAGGTAGTGACCATTACCTGTACATCATCGGAGGAGATGGTGGAGATGGAGATCAGCGATACCGGCCCCGGAATTCCGGCCGGGCTGGAGAAACGTATCTTTGATCCATTCTTTACCACCAAAGAGGTAGGGGCCGGCACAGGTCTGGGACTCTCTATCACCTATGGGATTATTAAGGACCACCAGGGAACCATCCAGGTTAGCAATGGCCCGGATGGGGGAGCGCTCTTCCTGATTCAACTCCCCCATTTGCGCGCTGACATAGAAGAAAGGGAGTTTAGCGTGTGAACAGTCCTCGTGTTCTCCTCGTTGATGACGATGCCGCGCTCTTGCAGGCGCTGCCTCAAGCCCTGGCCCTGCGCCTGCCAGAGGTCCAGGTGGAGACATCTGACTCGGCTGTGAGCGCGCTTGCGCTCATCCAGCGCAATGATTATGACGCTATCATCACCGATGTGAAGATGCCCGGCATGGATGGACTGGCGCTGCTCACCAGGATCAAAGAGTCGCGCCCGGAGACGCCTACGCTGCTCATCACCGGGCATGGCGAACACGACCTGACGCTCCAGGCGCTGCGCGGCGGGGCCTATGATTTTATTCAGAAGCCCATTGATCGCGAGTATTTCATTGTGGCCCTCAGGCGAGCCATTCAGACATATCAGATGCGCAGTCAGATACGCGAGCAGCAGCGCGCGCTAGAGGCGCATGCCCAATCCCTGGAAGCCCAGGTACAGGAACGTACACACGAACTGCTGGCGGCGAATGCCGCGAAAGACGTTTTCCTAAGCATGGCCTCGCATGAACTGAAAACGCCCCTGGTGACGCTGAAAGGCATGGTGCAGCTAGTGCGCAGGCGCCGGGGAGCGGCTCAGACGTTCCAGCCAGCAGAGCTGGCAAGCATGGAACGCGCCATCCATCGCATGGAGATCCTGATCAACGACCTGCTCAATACCTCTCTGCTGGAGACCGGCATGTTCGCGCTGCATCCCCAGCACTGCGACCTTGTGACGCTCTGCAAACAAATTCTGGAGGAGCACACATCGGGTACGACCCTTAACGTGACGTTTAGCGCGCCTGCTGATCCGGTGGAGGTCGAGGTAGATGTGGACCGCATTAGCCAGGTGCTGCTCAACCTGCTATCGAATGCGCGTAAGTATTCGCCACAGGGCGCCCCTATTACCCTGCGCCTGCGCCGCTTAGACGACACGTGCGTTGTCGAGGTGCAGGATCAGGGCGTCGGCATACCCGCCGAACAGTTACAGTACATCTTCGAGCGCTTCTATCAGGTGCCGGGCATCGAGAAACAATCAGGCTCAAGCGTCGGCTTAGGATTGGGCCTGTACATTACGCAGAAGATCGTCGCGCAGCACCATGGGCGCATTGAGGTCGAGAGCCGCCCTGGCCACGGCAGCACCTTCTCCATTATCCTGCCCCTGGCCGACAAACCTCCCCTGAGCAACCAGGATACAACCACCATTGTTGAGGCCTGAAACCAACTTATTTTTGTTGTTTTCTGAGCATGTGGACTCGCTGGCGGCCAAGGGTGCGCTCGCAATCGTGGCAGACGTAGAAGCCTTCCTCGCGATACTGCAAGTCGCTGAGGTAACCATAGAGATAACACACTCCACAACGCGCACTATCGGACTGGCTGGCTACGTGGCGGTCGTTCTCGAATAATTCACGCAACGAGGCAATCATAGCCTCGAAATCAAACGAGCCTGGATATCCGCGGTCCGCGCTCGCAGGGAGCGGAGAGTGCGCGCCATTGGTAGCGCGCATGTCACGACGATTCATGGGTGGACCGCTATTCCCCGCCGCTCCGCCACCTGAATTCGCTGAATAATGGCTGCTCAAGATATATGCTCCCTATCTCTACTGGAGATGACACTTCAATTATTATACCTTTGGCAGTTCCATAAAGCAAGGCGCTCCGCCATGTACATAGTGATCCCTACGCGAGGGGGGAGCATACATTTGCAATGGCAACTATACTGAATCTATGAAATCAATTTCGAAACGCCAATTTAGCCTTGCTGAGAGTCTGACCAGCACTGCATCGCCAGGACATTACCGTGTTGCACTGGTCGCCAGTACACTGCTCACGCTGGTCGCCTTACTGATCTTGCCATATGCACGCCAGGCGGTTGCGCATGTTCCGGCGTTTCTTCCAGCCTACGCGATGCTCGCGATTTTCGCCGACCTTATGACCGCCTATCTGCTATTTGGCCAGTTTATGAGTACACGCACGCTAGCGCTCGGCGTGCTCGCGGCTACCTATTATTTCTCGGGCTTGACTGTGATCCCCTATATATTGACCTTTCCCGCGGTCTTCTCTCCCACGGGCCTCTTCCACGCAAACGAGCAGACCGCGATCTGGCTCTTTGTTTGCTGGCATACCGGCTTTCCTTGCGGTATCCTGGCCTATCTCCTGGTTGACAAACGATATGGCATGAAACATATCTCGCCTCGTACGGCACGTATACTGCTGCTCACCTTCGTCACCGTTATCCCAATCCTCGTGCTGCTCTGCGCTTTTGTGGCGGTTGATTCTTCTCATCTCCTGCCGCTACTCATCCAGCACAATGTCTTTACGCCACTGTTCAGCCTCGGCTTCGGTCTGGTCGGTGGTGCTATCCCGGCTATAGCCTTTCTCATCCTGGCCCTGCGCTTCCGCAGGCTCACCATTATGCATATATGGTTAGGTGTCACCACGCTCGCGACATTCCTTGACGTTATACTGACTCTCTATGCCAATAGCCGCTATACCGTCGGCTGGTACTTCGCGCGCACAAATAGCCTGTGGGCTTCCATCTTTGTGTTGAGCGCATTACTTTACCAGGTCAACCGGCTCTACGTGGAGCTTGCCCAACAGACGATAGCGCTGGATAGTCAGAATGTGGAGTTGGAGAAGAGGCATAAGAGGCAGAAAGATGTCGTCTCGGTTGTCGGCCATGAGTTTAGGGGCGCGCTGATCAGTATGGGAGGCTTTAGCGAGGTGATGCGCGATACAGAGTGCAGCCCGGCGGAAGTCAAAGAGTACGCGAACTATATCAATGAGGATGCCCTCCGGATCACCCGCCTGATTAACGACATGCTGGATCTCGATCTGATGGAATCAGGGCATATAGAGCTGCATGTAGAGAGTATCGATCTGAACACGCTCATTGAAGAGAGGGCTATCAGAGCGCGCCTCGCGATAACGCATCCCATCCACCTGAGCCTCGACGCAACTGTGCCTCACATCGAAGGTGATGCAGACAAATTAGCTCAGGTAGTGACGAATTTGCTGAACAACGCCAGTAAGTACTCACCTGACGGCGGTACTATCGTCGTGGGCAGCGAGCAATTAGATGGCTTCTTCCACTTCTACGTCGAGGATCACGGTATAGGGATCTCCCAGGACAAGCTGCATGAGATATTCGATCCCTACTCTCGTGTCTCATCCGATACAACACGCAATATCAGCGGAGCGGGACTGGGGTTATCTATTGTACGCGAGATTATCGGTCTGCATGGCGGCAAAATATGGGTGGAGAGCCACCTGGGCGAGGGGTCTATTTTCCATGTCTTGCTTCCATTCTCCGTCAATGCCCCGCCTGTGCTGAAGAAGACGTCAGAAAAAAACCGCATCGTAACTCGCATCACGTAGAGGCGCTGGCCGACCCATGGCTGCCTGAAGGCCTATGAAAACGCGGAAGGATGCAAACAGTGAATTCATTTATCGATACGGCGGCTGACCGCGAAAGCCTCTCCAGACTGGTGAAGCAGAATGCTGAGCTAGAGAAGACGAATAAGCGACAGAAAGAGTTTGTCTCGCTTGTCAGCCATGACTTTAAAAGCGCGCTGACCAGTATTGTGGGCTTCAGCGACCTGATGCGTGGCACAGAATGCAGCCCCGAGGAGATAAAAGAGTTTGCGACCGATATCTATCATGGCGCTCAAAAGATGACCCACTTGATTACTGACATACTGGAACTTGAACGTATGGAAGTGGGGCAGATGGAGCTTGCATTAACATACATTCATCTGAATGCGCTCATTGAAGAGGCAGTTGTACAGGAGCGTCTCGCTATCCCTCATGGCATCCATCTTCACCTCGACAATCAGCTCCCTTCCCTCAACGGTGATGCGGACCAATTAACCCGGATGGTAACGAACTTGCTGAATAAGGCAAGTAAGTATACACCTGATGGAGGCGCTATGCTCGTGGGCAGCGAGCGTGTGAACGACTTCTTCCATCTCTCCATCCGCGATCAGGGTATAGATATACTCGCAGACAGGCGAGATGAGGTTTTCGCGCAGTACACTCGCGTCGCGTCCGATACCACACATCCTCCCTGCGGGACGGGTCTTGAATTATCCATTGCCCAAAAGATTATAGAGATGCATGGTGGCAACGTGTGGATCGAGAGCTATCCACGAGGGGGGTCTATTTTTCATGTGATGCTCCCGTTTCCGCCGGCATTGCCCGCAAGTGCTGGCTTGCCAGATTCAACTATCTGACCAGTTGAGCCGATAGTGAGAAGTGAAAATAAATATGAGTCCACTGACCTACCTCATGTGACGGCCTATATGTAGTAGTCCTCCCTTGCGGGGGCCATGTCTCTGGCTAGCTGGAGAAGAAGAATGGCAAAAATCATTTTTTGTGAAGACGAGAAACGCATTCAGAAACTGATCAGCATCATGTTACGCGCAAGCGAACACGCGATATACATTGCATCCGATGGCGTCGAGGGCATGGAGCTTATCGAGCGCGAGCGCCCGGACCTGATCTTCGCCGATGTCTCTATGCCCAACTGCGATGGTTTTCACTTGGCGGACCAACTGAAGTCCATGCCCCACCTGGCCCATATCCCCATTATTCTCATGAGCGCGTTTGCTCAGCATAGCGAGATACAAGAAGGCTACCGGCACGGGGCCGCGAGCTATCTTATCAAGCCTTTCAATCTTGTTGAACTGCAAGCGCAGATCGAGCGCTTTTTACTGCCGAGCCATGCAAGTACATAAAGGTAGGGAGTGACTTTTCCGTTTCCCCATCCGATAGATACTCAGGCTCACCTTCTGTCTCATGGTTTAGTCGTAATAGTCCGGCGCTTTCCTGAGCGTTTGCCACTGCTGGCCATCATGACCAAAGATGACCAGCGCTACATGCTCACGCTCGACCAGGTCCAGGAGTTTGCGCGTGCTGGCGCGCAGTTGCTCCTCGTTGTCATCCATTGGCCAGGCGGCACGATCAGGGGTGAATGCGCGTTGCATCATCACCGCGTCGATCGCTAGCAACACCGGCCCGGTCTGCGGCAGCCGCAGCAGCACCGACTGGTGTCCGGGAGTGTGTCCGCTGGTCTCAAGCAAAGTCAGACCGGGTAGGAGCTCGGTATCGCCATCAATCAGCCGGTAGCGCAGAGCCGGATGATCCCAGTGAGCGCGCGCGCTGGCAAAGCGTGCATGCCCGCTGCGCGCCAGGGCGTAGTGTTCGCGCTGGACGATGAATTCCGCCTGCGGAAAGGCATCATGATAGCCCGCATGGTCTATGTCGAAATGGGTGCAGACGAGCATATCGATGTCAGCAGGACGCAGGCCAAGATCGGCGAGGTGCTCAAGCACATTTTTTTCATCCCTGGCCGGCTGCGTCCCCGCAAGCCGCGGGACATCCGCCGGGAAGCCGCTATCGATCAGGATATGCTTTCCATCACCGGTCTCGACGAGGTAACAACCCAGGACCATCTCCAGTGGTGTCTGGCCTGGTCTGGGTACCGTTGTAGTTGATAGCTGCAAAAGGTAGAGTTTTTGCGGGGTAGCGGCGTTCGTTGTCATCGTGATCTCCTTGCTTCACTTCTTACAAACAGCTAAGCAGGTTTCTATGTTCTTTGTCAAGAATGTAAATTGTAGCTTCCTTACCTCTAGCGTAGAGCCATGCCTGCTGTATCTATAAACTCTGGAACAACTTGAATAAACATCTCCTAAAGTACTAGAGCCTTACCGGGAAAAACAAGAAATCGTTACATTGATAGAAGTCTATTCTTTTTGAACAAACAGTTGAGTTTTTTAGTGTCATGTAGAGCGCGTGATTATGGCGCATCTCTCATGCCGATTCAGTGTCTTTTATTCGAAGGAGAATAACGTGGAAGAGAAGATGAGCGCTAACAACTCGTCTCCTGAGGTCCAGAATAACCAATCAGTTGATCTTACAACACCTTTTAAAATGTCGCTAAGCAGGCGCACTGTGCTGCGTACGGGAGCGGGCCTGGTGGTAGTGGGAACAGGGGTAGGGGCCTTCTTCGGGCTCCAGCGTGGCACCAGCTTCGCCGGTGGTGGTGGGACGATAACGCCCAATGTAGCGATTCAATGGAACAATGCAGCGTTGCAGGCCATACGCGATGTCAGTCCGGGTCCGACTATCGGCTCACGAGCGCTGGCGATCATGCACACCTGCATGTATGATGCCTGGGCCACCTACGATCCACATGCAGTGCCCACACGGCCCAATGGCATTCGCCGGCAGAAGGCACCGAAGGATGTGTCTCAGGCGGTCAGCTATGCTGCGTACCGGGCTATGATGGACCTCTACCCAACTGAGGCATCCGTATTTACCTCATTGATGCAGAGTCTAGGCTACGACCCCAATAACACATCTACCAATGTCAGCACACAGGCAGGCGTCGGCAACGTAGCGGCCCAGGCGGTTCTCACGTTCCGCCATGCTGACGGGTCGAACCAGCTCAATGGCTATGCCGATACGACCGGCTATGTTCCGAAAAACGATCCCAACCTGCCGCTTGCGCAGATCAATCCGCTTTACTGGCAGCCGCTGATCGTGAATGGCAATGCCCAAAAATACACGACTCCGCACTGGGGCACTATCACACCCTTTGGGCTGACATCAGGCTCGCAGTTCCGGCCCGCCGGTCCCGTGCGGCCCAGCGGTTCTGTGCAGAGTGACCCGGCCTACACAGGCCAGGCCGCTACCATCGTGCAGTACAACGTCAACCTGACTGACACGACGAAGACCATTGCCGACTACTGGGCCAACGGTCCTCACTCCGAGACCCCTCCTGGCCACTGGGAGCTTTTCGCCCAGTTTATCTCTGCGCAATATCTCTCAGCGAAGGACAAACATGCTCTGACTGATGATGTCCTGCTGTTCTTTATACTCAGCAATGCGGTATTCGATGCCGGCATCGCCTGCTGGGAATGCAAACGCTACTACGAGTATGTACGACCGATCACCGCCGTGCGCTATCTGAACATGGGCCAGCCGCTGGTGTGCTGGGGCGGACCCGGCCAGGGAACTATCACGAGGCCGGATGGGGCAAATTTCATCCCTTACCAGGAATCGATCGTAGTCACGCCGCCGTTCCCTGAATACGTATCGGGGCACAGCACATTTAGCGCGGCCAGCGCCTATGTCATGCAGCAGGCTACCGGTAGCGATACCTTCGGCAACTCCTTCACGGAAGCGCCGGGCAGCTCGCAGATCGAGCCTGGTTTTGCGCCCTCGCAGAGTGTTACCCTCTCCTGGCCTACCTTCTCAGCCGCCGCGGCTGAAGCTGGCATCTCGCGCCAGTATGGTGGCATCCACTTCAATCAAGGCGACCAGGATGGGCGCGTGCTCGGCAAGCAGGTAGCAACGCAAGTCTGGACGAAGGCCGTCTCCTACATCGCCGGCAGCGGGCATTGATTGTAGGGCGTGGCTTGCCTCGCCCTACGCAACGATGATTGTGAGGGTCATGCCCTGGTGGACCGTGCAATAGATGTGGTATGTGCCCGCGATGGGAAAGGGACCAAGCTCGACGCTGTTACCATGCACCTGGATATTGCTGACGGTGGGCGCGCCTGGCTCGCGTTCTGGGCTGGGCGTCCCATTCTGCCAGCTTCCATTGGCGAGGATATGCAGGGCGGGAAAGTCGTCCACCAGCAAGAGCTTTGAGCCTTTGGCAACGGTCACCGACGATTGGAGAAAACTGCCGGCTCCCATATGCACGGTTGCAATGCCGTTGGTGTATGTAGTTCCAGTGCTGGCGGCGGCCGGTGGCTGCGCGACGGCCCCGATCAGCAGCGCGCCGATGACTATGCCCGTCACCACACCCAGGGCCGGCGACAGCCAGCGCGGGGCCTGCCGTCCACCCTGGCGATAGTTCTGTATCGCCGCTCCGATGCTGGCTCCAAACGCGATGAGCGCGCACGCGATGATGAGCACCACCCCTACAAAGTGACCATACCCGCCCTGGGGGTCTGTCTTTGGCTGTACCAGGCTTTGCAGCACATAGGCCTCAGTGAAGATCAGGTAGAGGAGATAGCCCCCCAGCAGGGTACTCAGCACTGGCGCCCAGCGGAACCTGGTCGCCAGGATACCTGCACCTGCTAGCTCAACCACCGTTGTGATGACAATGTCCCGACTGGGGGCGCCGCTGCCGATCGTAATGGCTATGGCCCCACCAAGGCTACCGATGCCCCCCACCAGAAATGCCCAGAAAGCGAACCTCCCAGGGACCGAGGGTTGTTGACGAGAAAACATCCGTGTCTGTTTTGCTTCTATATTCATTATTGACCCCTTTTGTGATCATACACTATCTTTTATATTTTATGGGTCAAGTATACCGCTCTGGGAACACTCTATCTAGTGAAGACAATCATGAGATAGGGATGACAAATGTCATCTCACGAGGAGAAATACAGCCGCTCATGGCGTCGGGAGAGGACGACACAAGGGTCGCTACTATGCGCTCATCAGAAAATCTTTGCAATTGCGAAACTCTTGCAATTGACTTTCTTTCTACGGTATACTTTAAAAGGATTGCATACTTCAATTGAGAGGATGTATATTTCTTCGCATTGTGAGGAGGATTCATGAGCAGTCAATTCGGTATTTCCGCCTTGAGGCATGTCTTTAACGACAGCTCGCACGATATCCGCCGGAAGGTGATCGGGATCTATGTCCTGCTCATTGTCTTCAACATAGCCGCCTGGGCGGTGGCCTTTTTAGGCTTCTCAATCCGCTACCCAGCCTTGATGGGCGTCGCGCTCATAGCCTATACTTTTGGCCTGCGCCACTCGGTGGATGCTGACCATATCTCGGCCATTGATAACGTCACCCGTAAACTCATGCAGGAGAACAAGCGGCCGGTCGCAGTAGGATTTTTCTTCTCGCTGGGTCACTCGACCATCGTAGTAGCTTTGACCGTCTTCATTGCCATTGCCGCCACCTTCATCTCCACGGCAATCCCTACCCTGAAGAGCGCCGGGGGACTCATTGGCCTCTCGGTCTCCGCCGGGTTCCTGTACTTGATCGCGATCATGAATATCCTGGTGCTCTGGGAAATCTTCCGGGCCTTCCGCAGCGCCAAACGAGGCGAGGAGTACAACGATCAGACCCTGGATGAATTCCTGAACCAGCGCGGACTGATGGGTCGTTTCTTCCGCCCCTTGCTCAAGGTGGTGGATAAGAGTTGGAAGATGTATCCAGTGGGCGTCCTGTTCGGACTGGGCTTTGACACAGCCACCGAAGTGGGAGTGTTGGGCATCGCCGCGACCCAGGCCGGGAAAGGGCTGCCCATCGCCTATATCCTGATCTTCCCGGCGCTCTTCACGGCTGGTATGTGTCTGCTGGATACCACCGATGGCATCCTGATGCTGGGGGCCTATGGCTGGGCGTTCGTCAAGCCTATCCGTAAGCTCTATTATAACCTGAACATCACCCTGATTTCTGTGCTGGTGGCGCTGGCTGTTGGCACCATCGAAGTTCTCGCGATTATCGTCATGGAGTTCAACCTGAGCGGTGGGATCTGGAATTACCTGGTCAGCCTGGACTTTGGAGTGCTCGGCGGGATCATTATCGGCATCTTTATCCTCAGTTGGGCCATCTCAACCATCATCTATAAAGTCAAGAAGTACGATGATATCGAGGTGACGATGGCCCCGCAACCAGAGGTGGAACTGACAGGGAGTAGCCGCGTGCTGTAGGACGCGACAGGCCTCGTCGGGTCTAACAAGGCCTGGGCATTGGCCAGCAAGCAGCGCGTAGGTCGACAAGGCGCAGGCCAGCGGCGCCCGCACACGAAATGAGAGGCGCCTTCCTTATGGAGGCGGGAACCCGGTTCTATCTGCCAGATGATCGACGACTATATCGAGTCGTTCCACTCGCGCAACGGCTTCTCCAGAGAGCGCATGGGTCCAACCGCGGCCGCGGCCTTTGATCAGGAGGCGCGCAGGATACTGCTGCAATCGTATCCCGACGGCGTGATGTCTCTACAGATCGTTGCGAACATTGTGTGGGGAGTGCCCGGAGGAATGGCATAACCGTCCGTAGCGCGTGGCTTGCCTCGCTGGCCTTGTCACCAGAGAGACACCCCCTTTCGTGTAGCGGCGCCGCTGGCTTGCGCCCTGCATGCCTACGTCCGGCATGTCTGTGCCCTTTCGCGTTTTGGCGTTCACTGCTACACTTGAAAGAGACAAGCATTGTGTCAACAAGGTGACCTCTAGTTACGTAACCTGAGGTCATGCTGCCAGGAGTGTAGTAATTAGGAAGACGGACGCGACCATGAAGAGCCTGCTGAGCATCTGTGT
>JBDTHH010000361.1:0-3082 GCA_039937055.1 Ktedonobacteraceae bacterium
TGCTGGTCACAAATCCGCCTGGACGCGCCTCGCTGCCCTGCTCTTTGAGCGTCGCCGTCACCTTGCCCAGGCCACGCGAGCGACCTGAACCGATGTGTATCAGCTCATCCTGCATATCCTGGAGCACCACGAAGAGCATGCCAAGCTGCCAGATCTCAAAGTTGCGCAGGTGGATATCCGTCTCAAACACCACGCCTGTGCTGACCACCTCTAGCTCAAACTTGGCGCCGTGGCTGGCGCCCCCGGTCAGGCGGTCGATGCCAACGCCGTCGCGCTGCTCTTTGAGTTCGTCCGAGGCCAGGTGGGCATCGCTGATGGCCAGGCGACCAATAAAGCCGGTCGAGCCAAAGAGGCGGCAGGTGGGACACGAGGCACCATAGACGAGGTCGGTGCGCTCTTCCAGGCGGCGGCGGTTGTCTTCGCTGCGCTTGCTGTACTGGTTAAACATCCCCCCACAGGAGTCGCGATAGTATTGCTGGCGCTGGTCCATGTCGGCCTGCCGATCCTCGTTGCCCTCAAAGGGATAGCAGACCACGCGCGGCTTCAGGCTGCACACGATCTTCTCCAGGTGGCTGCGCACGACGCCCTTGAGCGAACTGCCGGGCAGAAACACCTCTTGCTTGCCATTGCGCCAGGTCAGCACGGGCGTCATATCCGGGCCGCTGACGCTGGCGTGGCCGGACTTGACGAGCAACGGGCCCGTCGTGGTAATGCGCAGCGTGCAAAACGCCTCGTTCACCAGTTTCTTCAACATACAACCGACTCCTTCCCTACGCAAAGATGCTGCTGATATACGCTTCAAGGAACTGCGAGCCATCGCTAAAGACGCTTGAAAACTCTTTGTTGATCAGGTAAGTGCGCAACCGGCGCTTGCGCTCGTCAAGGCTCACTTCCTTCTCGTCTACGCCTTCATGGAATAATTCGAGCGCCGAAATTTGCAGGTTTTGCAGTTCGGCAACACCGAGGCCGCGCGAGCGCTTGCCGCCGATCACGCCGAGGCCATGCACGAACTCGCTCAGGCCGACGCACAGCAGTTGCACGTCTTTCTTCGTGGCGTTCTCCAGCACGATCTCCAGGTCAAAGGCGGCGCTGGCCGGGACGACCTCGAAGTCATATTTCAGGCGATCCCTGGCCTTTTCGCTGTCACGGTCGATGGCCACGCCGTCGCGATTTTGCAGAGCGCCGCTCCATTCTTCCTTTGGCATGTAGAGGTCGCTCACGTTCAGGCGTGCGGCCGCGAAGGGTGAGCCAAACAGGAGACAGGTGTCACATAGCTCCTCGATGGTCTCTCGCTGAATAGCCAGCGCTTTGTCCGGCTCATCTCTCCTCCTGCGCGCGATATCACCCTGGCGGACAGTTGGGCAAAGCTGCCGCATGGCCTGGCGGTCGCCTCGTTGAGCTTCCAGCTCGCTCTTGCTCAGTTCGATGAGCGCGCACGAGGAGAGGTCGGGCAGGCCGGGGACGATTTTTTCGACGGTGCTGCGCAGCGCGCCCTTGAAGCTGGAACCCGGAATATACGGCTTCTGGTCCGGTGTGAGGACGACGGGGCTATCGCTGCTGCTCAACGTGGCCTTGCCTCCGCCGATGTGCAGCGCCGTGCGCATGACCAGCCTGCCCGTGAATATGTAGCGGTTGCGTAGCGCGTAGCGGTTCTGCGCTACTCCCGCGTCTGCCTGTCCCTGTATCGCCATGTTTTTATCTCCTGTTCGTCCTCTGTCTCGTACGCTCTTCAGCCTTCTGCACTGCGAGCAGGCCGTTTTCCGCAACAATGTGCTGGATAAATTCGCGCGCCAGCCGCGCCATCACTTCATCCAGTTCCTGCCTGGCCTCGCTCACAGGGCGTCCCTGGGTATCGGGCAGCAGGTGAAACTCGTCTTTGAGGCGTTTCCTCTGCATAAGCGATAAGAATTCTTCGAGCGCGGTATAAAAGGTCTTGATATCGCGCTTCGACGGCGGCCAGTTGCGGTCGCGCTGGTGCAGCACAAAGCGGCGCAGTTCATCGTAGCGCGTGACTTCCGCGATACTCAGCAGTCCCGCCACCTGGCTCACCGGCAGGGGATCACACCCCTGCTCCTGCACTAACTTGCGTATGAAGGAGACCGCCTCTGGATAAAGCACTGTATCGCTCAGCAGCCATATTTTTTGCAGTTGCGTCTTGGAGAGCATTGCTCCTCCCTCTCTTTAGCGCCGGCCGGGGTTGCCCAGGCTGACCTGGTACTCGTATTCCACCACCATCTGGCGAATAAACTGGCGCATCAGCAGCAGGTAGATACGCCTGCGATCCTGCTTGTCTTCATCGGTCGCATCTCCGATATTCAGGCGCTCAGGACCACATATGTTTTCCATTTTCGTTTTCAGATCGCCTTCCAGATACTGCTTGAGGCTTTCGCCGAAGCCTACATTCTTATCTTTGCCTTCTGGAAACGACTGCCGCCAGTATGGGAAACGCGCCGTTTGCTTCTTAATATAGTCGAGGACATCGGTGGCTTTGAAGGCGCTTTCGGCGATATTCTCCAGGTTGGTCATCTGGGCGCGGTGCGGGCCTTTCAAGGCATAGGCCGCGTGATCGCCAAACTTGACGGCGTCGGAATAGAAATTCTCGGCCTGTATATGCACTTCGCGGATGATTTTCATTTCAGGGTTCATCGCAACTTTTCCTCCAGGTGAAATGGGTCGGAGATACGCAGGCGCCCGAAGCCCTCGGCTCTGCGCTCGCCTATGCCCTCTTCCTCAAGCTTGAACAGCGCCTGGCACATCCCGTCGTCCAACGCGGCCGCCGATGCGAACAGAAAGACTGAGCCAGTATCAATGGCGTGCTCGTTAGTTCTCGGCGTACCCCAGAGTTCGTTCCAGCCGGTGACGCGCTTTGTGCTGGCTGCCTGGTAGAGCGGCGTAATAGTATCCTCCGGCGTGTCCGGGAGCAGCGTCCTGGCAGCAAGCGTTCCCATATAGCGCAGCAGGGGATCGCGTATGATCACAGGTGAATGCAGCGTCACCACAAAGTAAAATGGTTTGAGCGCGAGATCGTAACTGCTCTGGGGAAACCACTTCAGCGCGACTTCCTTCAGGGTATTGTTAAAAG
>JBDTHH010000362.1:0-17940 GCA_039937055.1 Ktedonobacteraceae bacterium
GCCAGGTAGAGGATGCCGTGGCCCTGGCTGGCAAACTGGCGCAGCACCTCCTTATGGTAGTCTTTGGACAGCACCAGGAAGTCATCGCGCTCGCTGGTGATCTTGAGCAGTTCGTAGTAGCTATCGAAGTCGGCGTCGCTGACAGCTTCGCGCACGGTCACGCCCTTGCGCTCGGCGATGCGCACATTCTGCCGCCATGTCATCTTAAAGTCGGCCAGCAGTTGTTCGGGACTGGGGCAAATATCCAGCGCCCAACTGCGGCGCGGATGGAGGGCGTGCGGGTTATCTCTGAAACCAAGTTGGTGGAAGGCCGCGACCCAGCGCTGCATGTCGGGCATGTCGTCGGTAATATTCGGCTCCAGGCGCAGGATCACCGCGTGCTCCTGGCGGGCCAGCTTGTGGGCGAACTCGACCAGGGCCGCGAGGGCGGGCGAGTCAGGGGCTTCGACGACGGGTCCGCGCAGGCCATAGAGCCAATCGGTGCGCAGGCCAGGGACCGTTACAGGCAGAGGCACCGAGGTGACCGCGAGGAGTAGCGCGCCCACCATGCGACCATCCTCCAGGGCGCCCAGGCGATGGATGCGCCTCCCCTGGTACTTATTCAGCTCGCCCCATTCAAAGGATTGCAGAATGTGTCCGGTCGACTGGCTCGCCACAAACCCATTCCACTGCTCACGATCGTTAATCTCCTGGATGATGATGGTCATACGCCGTTACACCATGCCTTTCAAAGTCAGTATTTCGAGGCAAAGTATAGCATAGTTTCTCCCCGTTGACATCCCCCAGCCTGATGGTTTATACTCTCATTACATTAAATTACTTACTTGTCGATAAATGAATTTACACAAATACGTTTTACATAAAACTGTGCGGCTTGTTCGGCCCCGGAGGTGTGTATGGTTCGGCCCCCAATTTATACTATTGGTTATGGTAAACGCTCTTTGGAGGAATTCATTGAACTGCTGAAACGCTACGGGATTGAGTTCTTGATCGATATTCGTTCGCAGCCCTACTCGCGTTTCAGGCCTGAGTTCTCGAAGGCGGCGCTGGAGAAGCATCTGGAGGAGTACGCGATACGCTACATATTTATGGGCGACACCCTGGGGGGGCGACCGGGCGATGAGACATGCTACGTCGCTGGGAAGGTTGATTATGCTCTGGTGCGCGAGAAGGCGTTTTACCACCAGGGCATTGCTCGCTTGCAGACCGCCTGGCAGAAGCAACTCCCGGTGACCCTGCTGTGCAGCGAGGCCAGGCCGCAGGAATGCCATCGCGGCAAGCTGGTGGGCAATACGCTGATGGAGCAGCAGATCGCTGTCGCGCATATCGATGAAACGGGGAAGATCAAGACCCAGCAAGCTATCAACCAGGATCTGACGGATGGCCAGTTGCCCCTGTTTGAGCAAGAATCGCTAATTACGTTAAGCGGCAAAGTGGGGCGGTCGCGGAAGAAACGCGCTTTAAAGGGGTCGCAATGAAAAAGATTGTGACCACCGGTGTCTATGGTTTCAATGAAACAGGCTTCTTTCAAGCATTGATACATGCAAACGTTGACACATTCTGCGATATACGCCTGCATCGTGGCGTGCGTGGCGCCAGATATGCCTTTGCGAATAGTGGGCGCCTGCAGAGGCGGCTACACGAGTCAGGTATACGCTATTTCCATAGCAAAGAACTGGCGCCCGCCAGGACGCTACGCGCGATACAGTGGCAGGAAGATAAAACCCTGGGAATAGTCAAACACAGGCGGGAAGCCTTGGGTCAGGCTTTCATCACAGCCTACGAGCGCGATTGCCTGGCGGCCTTTGACGTGAGCGCGTTCGTGGCAATGCTGGGAGAGGAGACACAGGTACTGGCGCTCTGCTGCGTCGAGAGCGAACCTCAGGCCTGCCACCGCTCTCTACTCGCCGCGTGCCTGGCGCGCGAACTACGACTGCCAGTGGAGCATATCAGGCCGTAAAAAAGATGGCTATGGCTTAAGGGAGGTGCAATGTGGTAAGGGTTTTGATCGTCGCCAGGACACGTATGATCGGCGGTGTATGCATCGGCGGGTTGCGGCTCGATAATACCGCGGGGGTGCGCCTGCTCACGCGCTATAGCTCGAAACAACCTGTCGACACGCCATTTGACATTGGACACATCTGGGATCTGCGCTTCCGCTCCGCAGGCGTGAGACCGCCGCATATCGAAGATGTGACAGTGTTTAGCGAAAAATATATCGGCGTGCAGCCTGACCTGCGCGACTTTCTCCTCCATAGAGTCTGCCCCTGGCATGGTGGGCCTGACCAACTCTATAATGGCCTGCTCTGTGCGGACGGCAAAAGCGGCTATATCTGCGCCAGTCGCGGTCTCCCCCGGTGCAGCACAGGCTTCTGGCTGCCCGATAAGCCGCTGCACCTCACGCGGATTTTCAATGACAAGCTGTATTACTCTTACGAGGGCACGCTCAATATCCGCTACGTCGGCTGTATGGACCCGCTGGAACAGATTCCAGCTCACAGCCTGCTGCGCGTTTCATTGAGCCGCTGGTGGGCGCCTGAGGGCGTCAGAGAGGATAGATGCTACCTGCAACTCTCCGGCTGGTATGCACACGCTCCTCCTTCTCGCGTAGGGATTCGGCAAGCCGAATCCCTACGCGGGCGGGGAAGCGCCTGCTCTCCTGCCGATTGAAGCTTGACGGAGCACCACGCAGATCACGATGAACCGCCAGAGTGTCTGCGGAGGAGTTCGCCTCTACTTCAAGCTATCAGATGCGATGGCCGGTAGCAGGTGGTACTGGATCTTCAGGGCGATGATGCGGGTGACGGCCTCGTTCACACGGGCCATTGACAGTGTGCCGTTGGCCAGGGCCTGTTTGATGCCGTCCAGCATAATCTGCATCTGGTAGGAGCCGTTGGCCCCCAGCAGCATATCGTCGCCCGCGTTCAACGCCAGCACCGCTGCCTGACCCAGGTTCCACTTGTCCGAGATACCCTTCATATATAACGCGTCGGTGATCACCACGCCGTCGTAGCCCAGTTGCTTGCGCAGGATATCGGTGATGAAGGTATGGGATATCTCGGCGGGCCAGACGGGATCAATAGCGGGCATGAGGACATCGGTCGGCATAACCATGCCGGGGTTCTCCAGCTTATTGGGCGATTGAATGAAGTGCTTGAACGGCGCCAGTTCGGTCGAGTAGATCTGATCTCTAGTGCGCTTCACAACGGGCAGATTGAAGTGCGCGTCAGTGCTGGCCGCACCCAGTCCTGGGAAGTGTTTGATACAGGCAATGAGGCCGTCGCCCTGCACCGCCTGTAGGTAGGCACCGCCGAACTTGATCACCGACTCCGGCGTGTAACCCCACGTGCGCAGGTACTGGTCAGGGCCATTCACCAGTTGCACATCGACATCGGGGGCCAGGTCCGTATTGATACCCAGTGCTTGCAGATCATGGGCGATCCTGTGGCCGGCCGCCGTTGCCAGGCTGACCTTGCCGGTCTGGTAGATCTCCAGCGCCCCCGGATGGTGGCCGTAGATATTCTGCACGCGCTCGACAAAGCCCCCCTCTTCATCAGTGGAGATGATCAGCGGCAAGAAGGCATGCTTCTGCATCTCGGTGATGTCATGCTTCGTCTGGTCGAAGGTGTGCATCTGCAAGGCATACGTGACCACGCCCCCTACGTACTGCTTCGTGATCATCGTCTGCAGATCGGCCGAGTACGAACTATCGTAATACTCCGCCATCATAAGCTGCCCCAGCTTCTGATCGAGCGTCAAGCGCGACACATACACACCGGCCAGCGCTTTGTATTTTATACGCACGGCCAGGTGTCTGAGGGCATCAATCTGGGTAGGACTCATAGGCGCCTGCACAAAAGGGCCGGTCACGGGGATGACTGTCACCGTTGGGGTGACGCGCGGCACAAACAGGTTGCGCTGCACATCGCCGCCCACCAGCACAACGAGGCCGCAGAGGATCAGCAGTGTCACGACATATGAGAATCTCAAGCGGCGAGGCTTTGGCCGTATCTGTATGCTCTCTCCCACCGGGAACGGTTTGCTGATAATCGGCTCCCCTGGAGAGAAGGCAGTATCTTGTGGTCGCTCTTTAATAGACATAGAGGCTCCTGCTTATTATCCTTTTTATCATTGTACCGGTACAAAAAATAGCTATTAATTCTGTGGTGGGACAGCCGGCATAAGATGGGACGCCATCTTGAGAGCAATGATGCGCGAGGCCGCCTCATCAATGCGCTCCTTGGAGAGGGTCCCATTTTGCAGCGCCGCCTTCAAGCCATTCAACATAGCAAGCATCTGACCGGCGCCCGTGGGGCCGAGCAGCATATCGTTGCCCGCATTCAGCGCCAGTACCGCTGCCTGGGGCATGGTCCACTGATTCGAGATGCCCTTCATGTACAGGGCATCGGTCATCACGACACCGTCATAGCCCAGTTGCTTGCGCAGAATATCGGTCATAAAGGTGTGCGATAACTCCGCCGGGTAGGTCGGGTCGATGACCGGCATCAGGACATCGGTTGACATAATCATACCGGGACGCAGCAACGGGTTGGGCGAGTTGATGAACGCCTGGTAGGGGGCCAGCTCGGTCGAGAAGATCTGGCTGCGGGAGCGATTGACGACCGGGAGCGTCTTGTGAGCATCCGGGATGGCCGCGCCCAGGCCAGGATAGTGCTTAATGCAGGCGATCAGGCCATCGCTTTGCATGGTCTGCATGTAGGCTCCGCCGTACTTGATTACCGAGGCAGGCGTCGTCCCGAATGTGCGCGTGACGGTATCTGCGCCAGGCGTAATCATGACATCGACATCGGGTGCCAGGTCCTCGTTAATGCCCAGCGCCAGGAGCTGATGCGCCAGGATATGCGCCTGCTGCCTGTCATAGTCAAGGCTGCCCTTCTGGTAGATATCCCAGGGTCCCGGTCTCGGTGGATAGATGTGCAGCAGCCGGTGAACTTCCGGTCCGCCCTCTTCGTCGGTTGAGATCAGCAGTGGGATTTTCGCGCGCTGCTGCATCTGGGCGATATCGTGTTTGGTCTGGTTAAAGGAGTTCATCTGGAATTCATACATAATCACGCCGCCCGCGTGCAAATTATTCACCATGTAATCGAGGTCAGACGAGTAGGTAGTCGTATCGTATTCGACCATAATCAACTGGCCCAGCTCTTCGTCCAGGGTCATACGGTTCACATAGAGGCTGGCGAGCTGTCTATAGGTCATGACGACGCTTTTATGCCTGAGCGCGTTCACCTGGGTGGGATTGAGCGGCGGACCGAGCATCGGCCCGATAGATCCTGATGCTGGCGCTGTTGGGTCAACGCCGGTATTACCGGTGGTATTGGCACCAGTCGTCACGCGCCCCAGGAAGCCGGTCAGAACGACGATAATTATAAGGATACTTAGCACGAGCAGCGCAATAATGCCGAATTTACCACGTCCACGGCGCCTGGGCAGCCTGGGCTGCAATAGAGCAGGGGCGGAAGGCTGTCCGAAGTCTCGGAAGCCTGTCCCGATCTGTTTCCCGTTGACCGCGGCCGCGCGCCCATTTTCGGGCGCATCCTGGGCGGCAACCGGCGCATGCTGCACCTGCCCTTCTGACTGCTGCCTGGCTTGCTGGTATTGCTGGGCAGGCATGGGTCGCGATGGTATGAGAGGTTCTGGCTGCCCCACCGGCCTGGTCGGACCATTGTCCTGCCCTGAGTGCGCGGCCTGCTCCGGCTGCTGATTGTTTATAGAAGCTTTTTGTGAGTGCTCATTAGAAATAGACATATACTCTCCCCAAGTTTTTCCTGTGTCTATTATAATCCTACATGTTATATACCAGACTTATTTTCTGGTTCCATCGCGCGCAACTCTGGTTCCTGAACGCCGTCTGTTTCCTCTTCTACTGATTGTAACGCATTGGGGGTATCATTTGTTACGCCAGGGTGACTCCTGGGGGTTTGCGCGAACTTCGTGCGTGTACTGGAAAGCGGCATCTCCTCCTGGCCCGGCTCCCCAGGCTCGCCGGTCAGGCTGTCTTCTTCGATGCATGTGGGAGTTAGCGGTACCGAGGGAGCGCGCTGGGGATCGGCCGGCGAGATGGATGTGGTGGGGAACGTTGAAAACTCGATGGGGGCCGGGTCTGGTAACCTGCGACTGGTCGTGCTATGTGGGCGGCGCTGGCGAGCGGCGGCGCGCACATTGGGAACAACCGAGGGAGGCTGCAATGCGTAGTCGAAGACGACCTTGATGGCGCGACTCTTGCCCTTGTCCATGGCTGTCAGCAGGGCATGCCGGTAATCGTTGAGGGCGAAGCGATGGGTAATCAACTGCTCAGGGTAAAGCAGTCCCTGCTCGATCAGGTCGGCGGTGACCTCAAAGGTGGAGCGGTATGTTTGCGAGCCGATGGGCCACTCCTCGGCGCCATGGGCCATAGTGCCGATCAGGTTCACCTCCTGATACCAGACAGGCGTAAGGTCAAGGGACATCAGGTGGAGACTGACGCCGACGAGCACGACGCTCCCACGCGCGCGCGCCCAGCGCAGGGAGTTGTGGATTGTGCTTTTGCTGCCCACGGTATCGAAGATGACATCGTAGCCGCCCAGCAACAGCTTATTGCCCAGCAGGCCCTGGTACAATTGCGCGCCTGTCGCCTGCTGAATGGTTTTATAGCTATCCTGAGGATAGATAATATGCGTCGCGCCCATGCGTGTGGCCTGCTCCACCTGGAAGGCGTGGCGCGCCATGACACTCACTTCGGCCTGGGGGGCCAGCGCGCGTACCGCCTGTAACGTAAGCAGTCCGATAGTACCCGCGCCAATAATCAGTACCCGGTTGCCCGCCTGTGGCACACAGCGCAGGACCGCGTGTGTGGCCACCGCTGACGGTTCCAGCAGGGCCGCCTGCTCATCGGAGAGTTGCGGGGTATCTGGTTGATTAATGGCGTTGGGGATGCGAAAGAGCTGTTGTTCGTGCAGTAACATCTCTTCACTCCAACCGCCGCCGATGGACGCGGGGCCAGGCAGAACGCCGCGCTCGCAGAGATTGTAATTGCCGGCTGCACACGAACGGCAGAGTGGTTGAATGCCAGCCGATAGACAGTTAGGGCGATGTTGGAGCACCACATTATCGCCGACGCGCAAGGTCTGCGCCTCATCTCCCACCTCGATAACCTCACCCACCACCTCGTGGCCGGGATAGGTGCGGTCGATGCCGGGCAGGGCGGCAGGCGCGATCCGCGGATCGCCATCGAGGTAGATCATGTGGAGGTCGCTACCGCAGACGCCCGCCAGCCGGTTGCGGACGCGCACCCAGTCCGCCGCCGGCAAGGCAGGGCGAGGCAGGTTCCGCATCTGGAAGGGAGCGAAGGAAGAGAAATACGCCTCGCGCCAGAAACGCCCCAGGAGCTGTGTAGCGATGGCTCGGAGCGGGTCAAGTTCCAGTATCGCGGTCCACATGGCAATTTATCCCTTTGCTTGTGCAGGTAATACAAGCCGGCGAGGCCCCTGCACAATCGTATTTCACCTTATATCGATGCATCGAAGTGTATCATGCGCGAGGGGGAAGGTCAATTGTCACAGGTCCCTTACACGCTACACGGCAGCTTCACCGTAAACGTCGTGCCCGTTCCCACTTCGCTCTGCACGCAGATATCTCCATGGTGGGCCTGTACAATTGCCAGGGCTATCGCCAGTCCCAGCCCCGCTCCTGTGATCGGCGTGCCCTCTTGTTTATATGGCGGCACGTGTTGTCCCCGGTAGAAGCGGTCGAAGACGTGAGGCAGGTCTTCAGGGGTGATGCCGCAGCCGTTGTCGATAACCTGCATCAGCGCCTGATCGTCTTGCCTATCAAGGCGCAGGATGATCTTGCCTTCAGATGCCGGGCGGCTGTGTTTGATCGCGTTGTCGAACAGGATAAAGAGCACCTGTTTCAGGCGATCAACATCGCCCAGCACCATCAGCCGCTCCTCCGTTGCCAGGTCCAGCAGCACCTTATAGCCCTCGTCGACCAGCACTTTGGCCTGTTCAACGCCCTCGATGGCGACATCCACGAGGTCGACGCGCTGGGTCTGGAAGGGGCGGCCCTCGTCGATGCGAGCCAGGGTCAGCATATCGTTGACCAGGCGCGTCATGCGCTCGGACTCGTTCTTCATAAGCTTGAGCACGCGCTGCGTCGTCTCCGGGTTGTCCTTCGCTCCGCGCATCAACACCTCGGTCAGGCCGCGGATAGATGTCAAAGGCGTGCGCAGCTCGTGGGAGGCGCTGGAAATGAAGCGATGGGCGCGGCGCTCGGAGGCGCGCTGAGCCTCGAAGGCCTGCTCGATCTGGTCCACCATATCGTTGAAACTGGTGGCCAGCTCGCCAATCTCGTCGTTGCCGAGCGGCAGACGCACGCGCTGTTTGAAATCGCCAAGGGCGATGGCGCGCGCGGCGTCCGCCATATCGCGCAGCGGACGCAGCATCACACCTGTGAGCACGAACGTCGTCGCCATGCCTACGATGATCGTCACAACAGAGATGATGCCGATGATGAGTAGGAGATTGCTGAGCGTGGTATGCTCGGCGCTGTAGGAGATCAGCACACTCAGCAAGACTACAAAGACGCCAAAAAGCGTGACATATACGAAGGTAAACCGCCAGCGCAAGCTCAGCAGCGAGCGCAACCAGCGGGGAAGCGTGTGCGGATCTTCCCGTCTTCCCTGGTGTGAAGACGAGCGTGCCTCGTACTCAGCCTGCTTTGTATTCGATTGCTCCTGCTGTTGAATCATGTATGTTATCTCTATACTATATAAGCGCGTGATATAGCGGCTTTGCCAGCATAATATGGCCTAGCCTTTCAGCACATATCCCACGCCGCGTACCGTTTGGATAAGGCGTGGCGCGCTTGGAGAGTCTTCAATCTTCTCACGAAGATAGCGCACGTAAACCTCGATGATGTTTGTCTCACCAAGGAAGTCGTATCCCCATACACGGTTGAGAATGGTCTGCCGGTCGAGCACCTGCCGTGGGTGACTCATAAACAGGTGAAGCAGGTTGTACTCTGTGGCAGTCAGCTCAATCATGCGCCCGGCACGCGTCACTTCGCGCGTGGCGAGGTTGATCTGCAAATCGCCGAACTGCAAAATATGGCTCTCGGGCGAGCCGCCATCCTGGGCCGGGCCGCCCACACGACGCTGGCGGCGCAAAATCGCCCGTATGCGGGCAACCAGTTCCTCAAAGCTAAAGGGCTTGGTCAGGTAGTCATCCGCCCCCGTCTCCAGGCCGGTGATACGATCACGCACATCATCTTTGGCAGTCAGCATCAAGATCGGCGCATCCTGGGTGACAGGATTGCTGCGCAGACGCCGGCAAACCTCCAGGCCATCTATGCCCGGCATCATCAGGTCGAGGATGATGATATCTGGATTGACGCGTTGCGCCGCTGTTAAGCCCTCCTGGCCATCGCGAGCAGACTCTACCTGAAAGCCTTCGTAGCGCAACCCAAGCTCTATAAATTCGATGATGGTCTTCTCGTCATCGATCACAAGCGCTTTTAACGGCTTTTTCTCCGGCTCGGTGCGACCGTGAGCGTCTTGCTGCATTGCATGCTTCCTTTCTGGATGTTCATTTTTCATTATAGTTACCACGCGCACTAAGTGCAAGGAATTACGCCCTCCTCAGTCTTTTCTCAGCAGAAATTAATCCTACTCGATGTGATTTTTGATGACATTGCGGCCGCTAACTAGTAGAATAGGTCGCCAGGAGACAAAGAGAAACAGCATCCGATGCAACGCATTTTCATAAGGAGTTGGAGTGGAGTGGAGATATGAACAGACGGTTACTTATTATCAGCGGTGTGGCGGCGGCGGTCGTAGTGCTTTTTGCGGCTGGCATTGGCGTCGCGCTCGTCATGGCGCGCACGAGCCAGTCAACCACGGCGAATAGCGCGACTCCGATAGTAACGTCGGCGGCAACACACAAAGTGCGCACCATTACGGGAGTGATTCGTTCTATCAACGGTCAAACCCTGGTGATCAGCTTCCATAAAAAAACTACCAATGTGACGGTAAACGCTAGCACAACATATACCGACTTTGTCGGGAATGGGCCGGCCTCTGTGAGCAATCTCCAAACAGGTCAAACGATCCAGGTCAAGGGCGAACTTGACGCGCGAACCCAGGATATGCTCGCGAGCCGTATAACTATCATGCCTCCCCTGGGCAAGATTACCGCCATCACTGCCCAGGCGCTGACGGTTGCGACAACCGGGGGCCCAGGCGTGACTGTCAACGTCTCAAACTCAACAATTGTATATGTCGATCTGGTCCCGGTGCCAGTTGCCTGGCTGGCGGTCGGAGAATCGATTGGCTACCAGGGCACGCCTGCCGCGTCCGGCAG
The DNA here is from genome assembly GCA_039937055.1 of Ktedonobacteraceae bacterium. Classification (GTDB taxonomy): domain Bacteria; phylum Chloroflexota; class Ktedonobacteria; order Ktedonobacterales; family Ktedonobacteraceae; genus JALYTT01. Next base: position 10,356 of record JBDTHH010000362.1, read on the forward strand.
TGGGACGGTGAGCGCGGCCAGGATCTGGCTCTTCCTGCCCAATGTGCGTGGCGCCATCACAGCCATCAACGGAAATACCCTGACCTTGCAACCTACAAACGCGCAAGCTTCGCCAGTGACCCTCTCTCTCAGCCCCAATACGGTCTACGTCAAAGCTGGCAAGGCCTTGCGCCAGGGTACACCCGCGCCCTCCAACCGGCAGACTATCCAGGTCGGCAGCAAAGTGCAGATCATGCATAGCCCCAACGGGAGTGCCGGCGGCACCAGCGCTGTGGTTGTGATAGTCATGTGATCAGATTAGGAATATTGTTGTGAAAATGTAAGGACCTTCTTTTGCCAGAAAACTGGCTCTGGATGCGCATTCTTGCTGGATTCAGGGCCAGGAGAAAGATATTCCGCTTGATTGACTTTTCAGGAGTCACCTATTACAATTGATGTATGTTGAGCAGACTCATGTAACTATCAGGAGGCAGATTCATGGCAGTTGTGCATCCAGACTTTTATCGACATGAGAATTTCGTCCGTAAGTCGATACAGATTCCCTCGACACAGCACAAAGAGTTAAAGGCTCTGGCCGTTGAACTGGATTCCTCTCTCGGAGATGTCGTGGAGACGATTATGGAATTGATGAGACGAGACGATTATCAACAGCTCAAAGCAGCCGTCCTTCAGAAGCGCGAACAGGCCCTCTCCTCCCTCACCCACTCACTTGACGAAGCTTACACCTATCTAGGTTCTCTCCCCGAAACACTTGAGGATGCCCGCTTCTTTTTTGAGGCCGGGCGCGAAGGTATATTTGCATGAATAGTGAGGCCAGGCAGACATCGCCCAGCCCCAGACACAACGAAGCGCATGTATCGCCACCCAGCCCTCGTCGCGGCGAGATCTGGGATGTCAACTGGTCGCCTGGTCGTGGCGCCGAGCAGCAGGGGACACGCCCTGCTCTCGTCATCCAGAACGATCGCGGCAACACCTCCGATTCCTATCCTCTGACGATTGTGGCCTCTATGAGCCGCACCGAACGCGAATTGCCCCTGCATGTGCGTATCGCTCCCACACCTGAGAATGGCCTGACCGATTTCACCGATGTAAAGTGCGAGCAGGTCATGACCATCGAAAAATCTCGCCTGTTGCGCAAACGCGGTTCCATCAACGGCGAAGAGTTGGTGCGCGTCGACCTGGCACTGCGGCTCAGTCTCAACCTCCTGACCTGAGTGGCTGGTACGCATTGGCTCAATTGGCTGTAGCACGCTCGCTCTCCGGTATGTTAAGATGGTGATACAAACGTTAAACAAGTGCAAGTGCCAGGAGACGATCAGCTATGCAAAAACATACAGGAACTGTTCAGGTAAAGCGAAACTTCCCCGAAATGTTGAAGGGTGGGGTGATCTGCGATGTGGTGAACGCCGACCAGGCCAAACTGGCGGAAGAGGCCGGAGCCTCGGCTGTGATGGCCCTGGAACGTGTGCCGGCCGACATCCGCGCGCACGGCGGAGTTGCGCGCATGAGCGATCCCGAACTCATTATTCAGATTAAAGAGGCTGTCACCATTCCTGTGATGGCAAAGTGCCGCATCGGGCATTTTGTCGAGGCCGAGATTCTCCAGGCGCTGGGCGTGGACTGCATCGATGAGTCAGAGGTGCTGACGCCCGCTGATGAGCGTTTCCATGTGAATAAACACCTCTTCTCGGTGCCATTCGTCTGCGGCGCGCGCGACCTGGGCGAGGCGCTACGCCGGGTGGGCGAGGGCGCGGCCATGTTGCGTACTAAAGGCGAGGCCGGCACCGGCAATGTCGTCGAGGCGGTACGCCATATGCGCGCCATTATGGATGGCATTCGTCGCCTACAATCGCTGCCCGAAGAAGAGTTGATGAGCGAGGCCAAGAATCTGGGCGCGCCCTATGACCTGGTGTGCGAGGTGGCGCGGACCGGCAAACTCCCACTGGTGAACTTCTCGGCCGGCGGCGTCGCCACTCCCGCCGACGCGGCCCTGATGATGCGCCTGGGCGCCGAGGGCATCTTCGTTGGCTCCGGCATCTTCAAATCAGGCGATCCCCTCAAACGCGCCAGGGCCATCGTGAAGGCTACAACGCACTTCGAGGACGCGGCGATCATCGCGGAGGTCTCGCGCAACCTGGGCGAGCCGATGGTCGGCATTAACCTTGATACGCTGCCCGAAGAGGAGCTGATGGCCCGCCGCGGCTGGTAATCGTTGAGAGCGTGCCCGTCTCGTAGCGCGTGGCTTGCCTCGCCGTCCTGATTGTTGCAGAACGGCGTGGCAAGCCATGCGTTGCGAGACAGGACGGCGAGGCAAGCCACGCGCTACGAGCCTCTATCCTGGAATAAACACTATGGACACAAAAAACTACAACCGCAAGCCACGGATTGGCGTATTAGCATTACAGGGCGATTTCGCGGCGCACCTGAGAGCGCTGACCGACCTGGGCGTAGATGCCAGGGCCGTGAAACTCCCTGAGCAGCTAGAGGAATTAGATGGTATAATTATACCGGGTGGTGAAAGCACCACCATCGGCAAACTCATGGTCGAATATGGCCTGGACCAGCCGTTAAGACAGAAGATAGAGGAAGGGTTTCCCACCTGGGGAACCTGCGCGGGGTTGATCTTATTAGCAAGAGAGACGGACAACGCACTCGCCGGACAGCCGTTACTGGCGGCGATGCACATCAGTATCCGTAGGAACGCATTCGGCAGTCAGCGGGAAAGTTTTGAGACTGATCTGTCGGTACCGGCACTAGGGGAAGCGCCGTTCCACGCGTTCTTCATCCGTGGACCCGCCATTGAATCGGCCGGCCCACAGGTGGAGATCCTGGCGACGCTCGACGATGGCACGATCGTCGCTGTCCGTGAAGGAGCCTTGTTAGGTACCGCATTTCACCCGGAGATTTCAGGAGATCTACGCTTCCATCACTACTTTCTCCGCATAGTACAGAGCGTCAAAGCGTAGGGGTTGGGTTAATGTGTAGGGGCATCCCTGGCGGGTGCTCTTGCAGGTTGACATGTAAGGGCATCCCTAGTGGGTGTCCTGCCCCGCCGCCCACGTGACGCGGGAGCACTGGATGATACGACCGGTACCTTATGTCGATCTTCCGGGCATCATCTACGCAATTGATCGTCGCGCTCGTAGCAGGCAGCACGAGTTCGCGAATTTTGTGTGCTGGCTCGAACCTGTAGAGAAACGTGTTCCCTTGCCTCCTATCCTGCGGAATATCTTTCCTCTGAACCCGGCCTCGCGCACCTGGCTCTGTGAAGATCACTGGCACATTCTGGGCTTTGCCCAGGTGCGCGAGCGGCCATCGCGCACCATGTGGGACCTGGCATACCTCGCCTCCATGGCACACAGCAACTTGCCCAGCGAGGATGTGCTGAACGCGCTGCTGGAATATGTCCTGGAGATGGCCTCCATGCATGGCATGCTGCGCGTCTTCGCCAAGGTCGAGGACGAGGTTCCAGAAGTGGACCTCTTTCTGCGAGCCGGGTTTCAACGCTACGCGCGCGAGCTTAGCTACATCTATGCGCCTGGTGAGACCACAATGGGAACTGGGCCGGCGGCCGATGCCGGCGCGATCCCTTCGCTGCGCCGCTGGAATCGCCACCATGTCTGGGGGCTGCATCAGCTTTATCGCGCCGTCACCCCGCAGCGCGTGCAGATGGCGGAGCTACTGGAGAGCAGCGAAGAATATGCGAAACTACACGTCGGGTCACTGCGTCAGTTGCCTTTCCCTTTCTCGCGTGGCAGCGAAAACTACGTGTGTGATCTTGGCGTGCGTTTAGGGGCCTGGTTGCAGATCCGCCCAGGGCATGGGACGGCCTCCCACCAGCTCTCTCTTATCGTTCATCCTGAGCATGCTGAACTTGGCGATCACCTCGTGCAGTTCGGCATCAATCGCCTTTGGGAAGGAAGCGTACGCCCCATCTATTGCCAGGTGCGGGAGTACGAGTCCGCAGTTATCACTACTTTGCGTACCAGTGGATTTGAGCATATCTCGACCAGGGTTTTGCTCGTGCGCCATATGGCCTTGCTAGCTACACGGCAGCGCATGGTCCCCGCACTGGAACAGCGAGTAGTCTACGGCGTGAAAGGCCTGGGGACGGTCAATTCGCGTCAAACAATGAGGTGATAAAACTGCCTATGTACAATGCGATCACTGACGATCTGGAGGCTCTGCTGGACACTCTTCCTCCCAGCATCCACGACGCGGTCAATCGGCTCGACAACCGAAGCGAACTGCTGGAGATCGTAATGGACCTCGGACGCCAGTGCGAGGGCCGGTTCCCAGAAGGGGAGGTGATCCTAAGTAAACAGCCAGTGACCTACGCCGACCTGGAGTACGTGGTCGAGCGCATCGGTGAATTTGGCGACGACAACCGCGCTGGGATTGAGCGTACTCTCCATCGTATCAGTGCGCTGCGCAACCGTAAGGGACGAGTGGTAGGTCTGACCTGCCGCATCGGCCGGGCCGTGCTCGGCAGCATCGCGTTGATCCGCGATATTGTCGAACAGGGACAATCCATCTTGATTCTTGGGCGGCCAGGTGTGGGCAAAACCACCCTGCTGCGTGAAATAGCTCGTGTCCTGGCCGACGAGGCCAATAAACGAGTGGTGGTGGTCGATACCTCCAACGAGATTGCTGGCGATGGTGATATCCCGCATCCGGGTATCGGTCGCGCGCGCCGCATGCAGGTGGCGCGCACGGTGGAACAGCACGCGGTCATGATCGAGGCCGTGGAGAACCACATGCCGCAGGTTATTGTGATCGACGAGATCGGCACCGAGCTGGAGGCGGCGGCTGCCCGCACTATCGCGGAGCGCGGCGTGCAACTGGTCGCCACAGCCCACGGAAACTCGCTGGGCAACCTGCTGGTGAACCCGACACTCTCCGACCTTGTCGGCGGCATCCAGACGGTAACCCTTGGCGACGAGGAGGCACGGCGACGGCACACGCAGAAGAGTATCCTTGAGCGTAAGGCGCCTCCGACCTTCGATGTTGTGGTGGAGCAGCAAAGCTGGGAAGAGCTGGTCGTGCATCGCGATGTAGCGGACACCGTGGATAGCATGCTGCGCGGGCAGCCGATTAGCGCCGAGGAGCGCACCCGTGACGAAGAGACGGGACACGTTAGCGTGCGCCGGCTCACTGCTGGAGGCATGGATGTGCCTGCCTGGGGTGTGAACAGTTTCGGCGGCTCCACAGGCCACTCCTCTGACTACAATACCGGCTTTGAGCGGGCCTCTGGCGGAAACTGGGGCATGCGCCCGGTCGGGCCACAGAACTTTCGAGGCCATGGCGGCGGCGGCGACCGCGTGCGCACCGGCAGTCGGGCGCAGATGCGCACGCTTGCCCCTACCGGCACAGCTCCCGCCGATGTCGCGCGCGGCGTCTCAACGCTGGTGCCAGTGAACTATACCGAGATCAACGAAACGAAGGGCATGCCCCAGCCTCAGGAGGCGGGGGAGCTTGCCTCTATCATGAAGACCATGCGCATCTATCCCTTCGGAGTGAACCGCGACCGCCTGGAGCAGTCGGCACGCCAGTTGCGCGTCCCGATTATCATCACGAAGGATCAGCGCGAGGCCGATGCTGTGATCACGCTGAAGAACTACTATCGCCGCCAGCCGGAGCGCCTGCAGGATGCAGAGCAGCAGCGCAAGACGATTATCATTCTGAAGAACAATACGATCACCCAGATGCAGCACGCGCTGGCTCACATCTTCGATATTCCGATTGAGCAATCAACGGAAGACGAGGAGGAGGAAGAGGTCGGCGATGAGGTAAATGTCAACAGTGACGATGCTGCGACGAAGCGCGCTCTGCTGGAGACCGAGGACGCCATTCATCAGCTCCTCAACAAGGGGCTGACCACGGCCGAACTGGCGCCCGCGAACGCCTACGTGCGTCGTCTCCAGCACCAGATGGCCACTCGCTACAATCTGCTCTCGCGCAGCCGCGGCAAAGAGCCATACCGCCGTGTCAAGCTCTTCCGCGCTCGCTAAGCGCGTTTGACAGGCAATTAGTTACAGAGGCCTCCCTTCAAAATCGGGAGGCCTTTGTACTATCATCTTATACGACTGCTTGTCGCCAAACTATTTAAGTTGTGTTATACTGTTGCTATTGGATGTAAGTGGCAAGAGAGGATAGAGATATGCCAGGTTCCTGGGACAGCGGGCTGAAACGCCTGGTCAAAGCTGTCCCTGAAGATTTTGTGGCTCTGCTCGCACCAGAAGCCGAGTGTGTCAAGAATATACCAGTCGAGGCGGAACTACACCACCAGGATATTCACGCCGATCTGCTCTATGAGATCAGCGAACGAGGAAAATTGTTGCTGCTGCACCTGGAGCTTCAATCCACAAGCGAAGTTGCGGTGATGGCAGAGCGGCTGCTAGAATATAACGTACTGGCCAGACGGCAGTACAAACGGCCGGTGCGTTCTTATGTAATCTATCTGCGCGATGATGGCCGGGTGGCCTCGTCACCTCTGATATGGAAAGTACCCGTAGGAAGAGCTGGCGAGGAGACCGTTCTGATCTTTCACTTCCAGTCCATCAAGGTGTGGGAGATGAAGGCGGAGGATGTCATCCGCTCAGGTTTGCCGGGACTTTTGCCTCTGCTCCCTTTGACGTACAATGGCGGGAGGCATGAAGTAGTGGAGTCAATGATCGATGGGCTACTCGCCCATGATCAACTCAAACTTTTATGGATTGCTTTTTCAATTGCGGCGCTGGTGTTTAAGGACCCCAGCGAAAAAGAGTGGCTCGAGAGGAGGTTTGCGATGTACGAGGATATCCTCACAGAGTCCTGGGTCTACCAGGAAACAGTTCAGAAAGGCCTTGAGAAGGGACTACAGCAGGGACTACAGCAGGGGCGCCAGGAGGGGCGGCAAGAGGGGCGGCAAGAGGGGCGCCAGGAGGGGCGCCAGGAGACGTTGACCCAGGTGTTGCTCAATATTGTCGAAGCGCGTTTCCCGACCTTGCTGCCTCAGGCAAAAGCACTGGTGGAGCATGCATATGATCCGCTGACCTTGCAGCATGTGATCATTATGCTGACGCTGGCTCAGAGCACTGAGGAGGCCAACCAGAGCTTGAGCAACGGGGCTAGCGCCTCATAAGGCGTCCATAGTTGCTGGCGCGAAGACCTCTCTATACAAGATCTTCGCGCCAGAGCGGGGTTAATCTAGCCAGCTATAGGGGTAGCTTGGATCATCAAAGGACTGAGCCTGCGCAGTGAGTTTGAGCGGGTAGAAGGTATCAACCATCACCGCCAGCTCATCGGTGCTCTCGGCCCCCAGGCTCTTCTCAACGGTGCCGGGGTGCGGGCCGTGAGGGATGCCGCGCGGGTGCAGCGTGAACGACGACCGCTCGATGTCGCGCCGGCTGCCGAAGTTGCCGCTGACATAGTACAGCACCTCGTCGCTATCGATGTTGCTATGGTTGTAGGGTACCGGGATGGAGAGCGGATGGTAGTCCAGCTTGCGCGGCACAAACGAGCAGACGACGAAGTTGGGACCCTGGAAGGTCTGGTGGACGGGGGGCGGCTGGTGGATACGCCCGGTGATCGGCTCGAAGTCGGC
>JBDTHH010000363.1:0-16066 GCA_039937055.1 Ktedonobacteraceae bacterium
CAATATTCTGATAGATGCTCTCATACTTCTTCCACGGGCGTATGCCGGTACCGTCGGGCAGACGGGAACCCCCTCCGAAGAGGGAAACGCTTCTGGACAGGCGACCTCTGCTCAGAGTCAGTGATGGCTCTGAGCAAGTCGCCTGGGTGAAGGAAGAACCTCCTGCATTCTTATAGGAGAGTGTCAGTGGATCGAGCCTTCATAGATGCCCATGACTGTACCGAGGAACTTGATGGCATCCGACTTGCTGCGCTGGAAGGAGTTGCGGCCGATGATCGAGCCGAAGCCGCCACCATCGCGAATAGCGCGCGCCTCGGTGAAGAACTGCTCATCGCCGGCGGTGGCTCCCCCGGAGAAGATCACGATGCGGCGGCCGTCAAAGGAGCTTTGCACGACATGACGCACGCGCTCTGCTGCAGTGGCGATGGGGATCTCGTACTTCTGGTAGACCTTTTGCGCCTCGGGCAGCTCCACCTTCGCGCTGGGTAGCTTCACCTTAATGATATCTGCCCCCAACTGGGCCGCGATCTGCGCGGCATAGGCCACCACATCGATAGCGGTCTCGCCATCTTTGCTCAGGCTGCTCCCACGCGGGTAGGACCACACCACAACGGCGAGACCTGCCTGCTTGGCCTCCTCGGTCAGCTCGCGCAACTGCTCGTACATCACTGTGCGCTCGCTTGATCCGGGATAAATGGTGAAGCCAACGGCCACGCAGCCCAGGCGCAACGCATCACTGACGCCGGAGGTGACCGCCGAAATAGGGTCTTTTTCGTCGTTGAGCACATCATGGTTGTTGCACTTCAGGATCAGGGGGATCTCCCCGGCGAAATCGGCGATCCCGGCCTCCAGGGAGCCGAGCGGAGCGGCGTAGGCGTTGCAGCCCGCCTCGATAGCGAGTTGGAAATGGTAGCGCGGATCATAGCCGGCGGGATTGGGCGCGAAACTGCGCGCCGGGCCATGTTCAAAGCCCTGGTCTACCGGCAAGATCACCATCTTCCCTGTCCCACCCAGCCGGCCATGGTTGAGCATGCGCGCCAGGTTGGTGCGGATACCAGGGTTTTCACTGCTATACCAGCTTAGAATTTCTCGTATACGGTCGTTCATGATTATTTTTCCTTTACATTTGTCATTAGAGACATCCGCTCATAGACGGGTGATTTCACATGTATTGTACCACGCGAAGATGCACGTTACATGGACATTTGCGGCCGGGTCTCTAGCGCCTCTATGCCATCCAGGCCAGGGTAACTGCGCGTCCGGGACGCCTGCATCTCCTTACCAGCGCTTGAGCATGTGCGCAACCTGTCCGTGCGGCGTGATCTCGTAACGGATGCGGTCCGGGTTGATATCTTCGTATTTTGTAGCCTGGTCGGCCGCCATCACGGTATCATGCGGGTGAATGATCTGCCACACGCTGGCAACTGCGCCGGGCGTGTTCTGCCGGTACAGGTAGCGACGAGAAATCTTGGCCTTGCTTGCCAGCGCTTCAGCCCTGCCAAGCTGGTCTTTGGCTTTCTCGTCCTCCAGGAAAGGATCAACCATCTCAAAGATGCGCGCCGGCCGGGCGACTGTCGGCTGGCCAACATACAGAAATAGCACCGGCTTGCCATCCGCGTTATGGATCGCTGAGCGCACCACGTCTTCATTATGTGGGTCGCCATTTGTGAGTACTGCCAGGATGGCATCTGGCACCCTGCCCTCTATCGCGCTGAGCGACACAGAAGGTCGTCCGCGCTGTGTATGATACCTGTGGTTAGCGTAGGCCACACTCATACCAACGAGCGTGACACCGCCGCCAAAAAGCGTCGCCAACGGCTTGTCAACCAGGTTTGTTAGCCAGGCAACCAGTACAAGGATGGTAGTCAGAACTCCTAGCCAGAAGTCCAGGGTATACCAGAGACCCCGAAGCCCCGTCAGTTTATGCGTAGAAGCTACTATCGTAGCTTCTACGCTAGCTACGGCTCCATTCGCGGCTACCTGGCCGTTCGAGCCTGGCGTCTGATCCAGCACACCGGCGCTTCCAGCCTGCGTGGGATCGTTGCCATTTATCCCTGCTTCCCTGTTATAGCGGGCGGCGGCCCGCAACGCTCTGCGCTCGCGGAAACGTACAAGGTCCAGGCCCAGGCACGTCAGCGTGAAGGCCCCCAGGAGACCAAACGCGTACATGTCTCCCAGAACATTGATATCTTTTACCAGCAATAATATCGCGATCGGGATGGCTGTGGCGAGCGCGATGGAGTAATGTGGCGTGCCGCGCAACTTGTTGCGCCGCAGGACGAACGCCGGGAAAAACTCCATGCGCGAAAGGGCCATAAATACATGATAAGATCCGATGATGGCCGTGTTACTGGCAAATATCAGCAGTGCGCTGGCACTGATTGCCACCTCAGTCTGCAAGAACGCGTTGCCCCAGTGACCCGCGAGGAGCGAGATGAGCTGGGTGTTTTTTATGGCATCATGTGCCTCGGTGGGTTGCAGGAGGGTGGAGAGCATGGTTAGCAGAGGACTCGTCAGCCCGATAGTTAAGACCACCAGTAAAAGGGCCAGACCCGCGACCTTCTTGCGCGGCGTCTTCATCACAGGAGAGAGCTGCGAGATACTTTCCAGACCTGAGAATGCCAGGAACGACCCGGCGAAGCCTGCCAGCAGAAAAGAAGGTGGCAGGGAACGCCCACTGAACATGGCGGGGAAGAGTGCTAAGAATTGGCCGAAGGACATGTGTGTGAAAACAGTGAAGAGGATGGCGATATCGCTGATAAACGCCACCACGGCCCCTACAAAGCTGACTTTGGCGCTCTCGCTGATGCCTACCCAGTTGAGAACGCCCAGCAGGACCAGGACGCCTACGGTAAGCCAGAGAGCCAGCGGCTCCAGACCGTGAAATACGACGCTGAAATATAGCAGGCCGGAGAAGCAACTGATAGCGGCCGTGAGAAAGTAATCAACTAAGATAAACATGCCACCCAGAGCGCCAACCCAACGATTGATGGCCTGGGCTGCTACTGTGACCACGCCCCCACCCTGAGGAAACCGGTGAGTCACCTCCGCGTATTTGAGCGTGAGCAAGACAAAGACAGCCATCGTCAGGAAGACAAAAAAACCTGCCAGCTTCCCCACCGTTCCATAGAGAATACCTGGGGTATAGTAGACCGAGGTTCCAATGTCCGCGAAGACGACCGCCCAGCAGAGCAGGGGACCTAACAGGTTTCCCCCGTGGCTGTGTTCGTCACCCTTACCCTGCTGTGCTGTTTCTTGCGCTACGGATTTCTGCGTCATATGCATCCTTTACAAAAGGAAAGTCATTCACCAGCATCTCTCTCTAGTATGGCGCCCAACCCTGTTTTGATTGAGTAGTTGGTGTATCGAAGATAGACCTCACCTATTGTGCAAGGCAAAGCCTGCGTAATACTGTAGCACAATAGCCAGCACACTCGCAAGGAGCATGGAAATAGCCCTGGAATTGGCTTGCCGACGATGTGCAAGGGTGTATCTCTGTATGTTGTATAACAGGTATAAGATGTATTATACATTTTACTGCATAATATTTGTAATTATACACAAGAAATAGCACCCTGCTTGTTGTTACTTCAGACTTATTGGTACGTCCATACACAGTGATATGTCTATCCCCCTAAGATAGACAATAATGACGTTTTTCTTTAGATAGGTATGCCTTATCAATAAGGTACCCATTGATGTGGGTGTGATATGTGGAGAGTTGAAGCATACTCTGGAGGAGAAATCTTCTTATGCAAATCGGTGATAGTAGCTTTGAGCAACTCATGCAAGAGGTGCTCAATCAACAACATCGCTTGAAAAAACTGGAAGCAGAGAATCAAGAGTTACGTCGCCAGCTCGCGGATATACGCAGGGGACGTGGGATAGCCCTTGACATCCAGCACAAAACGTTCGCTCTGTCTGGAAGCCCGGTCGTTGCCTCCATTGAGCGCACGCCGGCGCCGGAATATCCATCTCTGACTGCACAACAAGGGACCGCGAAAGCGACCCCGCCATTTTCTGCGATCCTGCCCGATCCCGAGACGCCTATTCCCAGCCCTGTCGACAGCTTTCTAGAGAATGCGGAAGCGCCATCGCTCTCCCCCGCATTTCTAGAAGAGTTGCTCTTTGATGAGTTCGCGGCGGCCGCGACCAGTCCAATCACGTCACTGCCTCCGGCTGGCAATACACCTGTGCCAGACGCTGCTGCTGCGACATCTGAAGCGCTGGACGAGGAGAAGAAAGCGGCCCTACGTCGTGAGCTGATGGGCAGCTTTCTGCTGGAATAGAGGCAGTACCAGCGCTGCATATTATGAGGAGAGAGCAAAGGTTTCGCCTTTGCCCTCTCCTATTCTTGCTGTCGCCATAGCTTCCTGCTAGGGGATCTGGAATGTCGTTGAAGCCTGGCTAATTGCCGGGCTGCTATTCGGCTGCGCCAATAGGATCAGGGTGAACGAGGAAGTGTTATCGGGTACAATAAAGATTACGGTGCCGGTCGTGCCTGTTGATTGGGCGGCAAAAGAGGTAGGAAAGTTGGTTGACGAGTCCGGCGAGACGGTAGTTCCTCCTGCCTGCAGACGGATATAGTTACCATAATAGGCGGTAAACCCTTGAGATGTGGAATTATCGACTTTCAATGTCAGGGTCAGGAAACGCTTGCCTGCGTCCACCTGCGTTCCGGCAGCACTCATGGATATTGTCGCGGAGGTCACTGTCCAGGTCAGGCCTGCGTATTGTATCTTTGTGTTCGGAGTCGCGGTTTTTGTTTTGTACTGGCTCAGATCGGCCCGCGCCGTCAAGGGTATTTTGATCTTTGCCTCGGTATTTGTCCCCAGTTGCAAGCTGAGTTGTTCTGGTTTGACGTTTGTAGAAAGTGGGAAATCGAGCCAGCCCGTGTGGTCTGTAGCCTGGGGGATGCTACCCAGATCACTAGAGGTATTGGCGGGCGTCACCGTAGTGCCATCAGGTAAGAGTAGACGCGCTGCATCGCTGTAGTATATAGCGACATTGTTAGCCGAGGAGTTATGTTCCTTTAACTGCAAGCGTATTACATACGGTGAGTTAGATGTAGACGAGTCGTCAGAGAAGCTCGTTGACTGTTGGACGGAGATGATGGTGACATCAACGCTCTTATAGGCGATGGTTGAGCCGATCTGGGTCGTCACCACCGGGGCAGGTGTCGGTGTCACATTCGCGTTGTTGGTGGAGTTGCCATTCTGACTTGTACTGCTGCCAGGCTGTGTAGCATTAGTGCTGGTGCTGGTGACGAACTTATAAAGCACAAATGTACCCGCGCCACATACCAGTACAATTAACAAAATCACGATACCTACACCGCATCCGAGCTGGCCTAAGACGCTTTTAGAGGAATCTTTCATCGGCGGCTGGGCGAATGCGGGGGTCGGCTGGAAGCCCTGCTGCGGGTTCTGTACTGGCGGTTGGTAGGATGAGTAAAGAGGTGTTGGGGGATTCTGTGCATACGTTTCAGGTGGCGGCGGCGGGGTCGCGGATACTGTTGACATATCATGGATCGGCGCAGCAGACCCATAAGCAGTGGGGGGCGGCGCCCCGCGCTCAGTTGACATGTCGTGAACCTGCGCCCCCTGGCCGGAGTCTTCCGCGTGAGCGGTGGGGTCAGCAGCGCTGATATCTACCGTTGCTCCACAGTTTGAGCAGAAACGCTGTCCTGGGGCAACCGGTATTCCACAGCGTGAACATGGGCGGGGAGGATTCTGGGTCATGCTCTCTCTCCTTCAATAATTTTATCATAAAAAACTGTAACCGCTGTCATTCAAGCGCCTCTACGCGGATCTGGGGGTAACCACTGGCCGGGTGAAAGTCTATTATAAAGGCCACTTACCGGCTGTAGCATATATCACCATCCCCATGTCCACTACACTATTTGAAAATTCGCCGTTGCTGGATTCGTGCCACTGTGCTGTTGTGCTACCAGCAGCAACGTGAAATTCGTGCTGGCTTGGGCCATGAGAAAGGTTACCGTCCCTGTTTCTCCGCTGGCCCCGGCCGCGAACGAGATCGGCAGAGTCGTAAACTGCGGGTTGGCCGTGACGCTGCCGGATTTCAGGCGGATGTAGTCATAGGGCGAACCGGTGATGGCCGTTTGTAACAGGGTGTTGTTGACTTTCAAGGTCACCACGATATAGCGCATGCCTTTGGGGGCCTGTTGACCGCCGGCGCTCAACTGGGCTGCGGCGCTTGAGAGCATCCAATCAAGCCCGAAGTATTGCATGGCGGCGTTGGCTTGTACCGTTTTGGGTTGGTATTTCGCCAGGTTGGCGTTGCCTGTCAGAGGAATATCCATCTGCGCCTCTTGATCTGTCCCCAGGCGTAGGATGAGCTGGTTGACCTTATCCGCCGGGGGAACCGCGAAATCGAGCAGGCTGGTCTGTGTCGTCCCTGGCGCAATTCCCGGCTTCGCCTTGACATAGAGCGGCGCTACGCTGCTCTTATCCGGCAAAATCAGGTGCGCGCTATCATAGTAGCTATACCTGATGGCGCTACTGGTGGCGTTATGCTCTTGCAGGTTCAGGCGCAGCATCCCGTCTGTGTGCGTGTTGGGATCATCGATAAAGTTCTGCGACTGCTGGGCGTTGAGGATGGTGACATCAACGCTGGCATAGGTAACCGTCGCGTTGAGTGGTGTGCTGGTGATCGCGGCCTGCGTTGTCGCCCCGCCCGGACCTGGCACGTGAATGCCCAGCTTACCAGCCCCAAAGTAGGCTACCACCCCCAGAAGAATGAGCAGCAGCAGCAGGACACTCACGCAGCCGATTTTGTTGAAGCCCCGCCTTTGTTTGCCTGGCGTGACCGGATGCGCAACCGGCGGCTCATAGTTGGGGCTGGGCTGCGCGGACGGCGGGGCGAACTGCTCTGCTACCTGCTGCGCGGGATGCTGGTAATCCTGTGGAGCTTGTAGATAGCCACCCCCGGCCCCTATATCTTCGACCCTCAGCCCGCACCTGGGACATGCACGTTGTCCAGCCTGCGCTGGCGCGCCACACCGGGGGCAGAAAAGGGACGCTCCCTGTGCCATCGCTCGCTCTCCTTTACTGTGAACAATGCTCGTCCTGTTCCTCTCGCCAATGCCAGGACCGGCATCCGCCTAATGGACATTGTAGCACAGCCTGGAGAGAACGCTATGGGCTATTTCACAGAGAGCAGAAAGGTATCTCTTCACCTTTGGCGGAGTCGACCTGGCAATGACCTCAGCCTCCCCTATCGTGTTGATGAACAGCAAAACAAAGAATAACGGAGATATCAAGATTCTTTTGTTTTCATGCACTCATAGGGGGGTGCCATTTCTCTCGCATCCTTCTGAAATAAAAGTGAGCAGCGGGAGTGCAGAGGGCGACTTTGCAACAGCCCTGGTTTTTCCCTGCCCGCTCTAGAATGCTAGAAGCGTATAGAGTATCATAAATGTTCACTGAAACCATAGCGAATCCTTGACAATCCTAGACTATCCTGCTATTATTTGAGCATGAAGTTAAGCGATTATGCCAAACAACAAGGGGTCCGTTACGAAACGGCGTGGCGCTGGTTTCGGGATGGAAAAATCAAAGGCCGTCGCGTTGGTGCCCACACCATTCTCATTGAAGAAGAACGGCCAGCCGAGCCGCGTATTGGGGGACAAGTCGCTGTGTACACACGCGTGTCATCAGCGGAAAACAAGTCCAACCTGGACAGTCAGGCCGAACGGTTGGTCGCCTACTGTGCAGTGCGTGGCTACCAGGTCAGCAAGGTGGTCAAAGAAATAGGTTCTGGGGTCAATGACAACCGGCCCAAATTTCTGGCGCTGCTGGCCGATCCTGCGCTTTCTCGGATCGTGATTGAACACAAGGATCGAGGGACCCGTTTTGGTTTTCGCTATATCGAAACGTTGTTGCAAACCTACGGGCGTGAAATCGAAGTCGTTCATCGGGCAGACAACAGCACCGAAGACCTGTTGGCCGATCTGACCAGCATTATCTACAGTTTTTGTGCTCGGCTTTATGGGCAACGTCGGGCAAAACGCAAAACAGAGAAAATTGTCCAAGAATTGGAGGCCAAGGATGCACCTGGTTGAAAAACATATCATTGGGCGCAATGATCCGCGTTATGCGGCCATTGATGTCGCCTGTTTTGCCTCCAAGAACCTCTATAATGCCGCCTTGTATGAAATCCGGCAAACCTTTATCCATCAGAGTGTCTATCTCAAGTACTCAGCGATGGATAAACTCATGCAGAACCACGAAGCCTATAAGGCCCTACCAGCCAAAGTTGCGCAACACGTGTTACGCTTGTTGGAAAAGAACTGGATATCGTTCTTCGAGGCGCTTGCTACCTACAAGGACGATCCCTCAAAGTTCCGAGCACGGCCCAAACTTCCAACGTACAAGCACAAAACGGCTGGCCGTACCCTGCTGGTTTACACCATGCAGGCGGTAAGTCGCGGCAAGCGTACCTTACAACGGCGCATTATCCAACCATCAGGCCTGGATATCCGTGTGAAAACGCAACAAAACCCAGACCATATTGCCCAGGTACGTATTGTCCCTAAGCTGGGCTTTTATGTCGTCGAAGTGATCTATGAGCAGGATGTGAGCCAAACCGCCGTTGATAAGAGCCTGCTAGCTGGCATCGACCTTGGTCTCAATAATCTTGTCGCGCTAACTTCAAACAAAACTGGCTTCGTGCCGGTCGTTGTTAACGGGCGCGGCATCAAATCCTGCAACCAGTACTACAACAAGCGGCGCGCCCAACTGCAAAAGTCGCTTGGTCGCACTGGTAGCACTCCCCGCATGGAAAAACTGACCAACAAACGGAACCGGCGCATTGACCATGATCTGCATACGATTTCCCGTTTCGTTGTGGAGGTGCTGGTAGCCGAGGGAATTGGCACCCTGGTCATTGGCAAAAATGATGGGTGGAAACAGGAAATCACCCTGGGTTCGCGTACCAACCAGAACTTTGTGCAGGTGCCCCACGCACGCTTTCTCTCAATGCTGACCTACAAGGCCGAGATGATGAGTATTCGCGTCATCGTGACCGAAGAGTCCTACACCAGCAAGGCTAGCTTTCTTGATCGTGATCCCCTGCCAACGTACAAAAAAGGTGATGCCACCCAGTACGTTTTTAGCGGCAAGCGAATCAAACGGGGTCTGTATCGTGCGTCTGATGGGCGACTGATCAATGCCGATTGTAACGGTTCAGGCAATATTGTACGCAAAGTAGCTCCCAACGCCTACG
This sequence comes from Ktedonobacteraceae bacterium, assembly GCA_039937055.1. GTDB lineage: Bacteria > Chloroflexota > Ktedonobacteria > Ktedonobacterales > Ktedonobacteraceae > JALYTT01. The sequence continues at coordinate 9,247 of JBDTHH010000363.1, forward strand.
TGCCCGAGGGAGTAGAGGATGGGAAAAACAGCTTTCCGCTGTCGGTAGTCCATCCCGTGAGGATTGTCGTTCCCCTCACAAAGCCGAAAACGAAGGCGATCACTGGCCGTGTCAAGATTCGCTAGAGTTTAGGAACTATAATGCGAATGTTGCTTTTGCGACGGAAACAAGGACATCCCTGCTGCGGAGAGACTATGCGAGGAGCACCGAAAACAGAGGCGTGGAGACAAACATCAAAAGAGATGAACTGGATGTCCTCTTAGCGACAAAATTATATCTCCCCCCGGCTCGTCCTGACCATGTTGACAGGCCACGTCTGTTTGCGGCACTCGCTGAGGGAACAAGACACAAACTCACCCTTATCTCAGCCGCCGCAGGTTTTGGGAAGACGGCATTAGTCAGCGCATGGGTTGCCACCCACCCGGCAGCAGTTGCGTGGGTATCTCTTGATGAAGGTGACAACGATCCAACGCTTTTCTGGAAGTATGTCGTGGCCTCCCTGGACGCCATTCAGCCCGCGCTTAGCAAACAGGCCTTGCCCATACTCCATGCGCTTCCGCCTCTGCCTATCGAAGCTTTTCTGACTGTTCTCATCAATGCTGTCACCACGATTTCGCGTGACTTCGTGCTTGTCCTGGATGAATACCAGAGTATCGATACGCCCGCGATTCATGATGCCCTGGCCTTTTTGCTCGATCATATGCCGCCACAGATGCATGTTCTCATTGCGAGCCGCAGCGAACCGCCACTGCCACTCGCCCGCCTGCGCGTGCGCGGGCAGCTCACAGAACTGCGTACACCTGATTTACGCTTCACGCAAGAAGAAACGGCCCGCTTTCTCCGTCAGGGCGCCAGGCTGGACCTCTCCTCTGAAGACATTCTGGCATTGCAAGCCCGCACAGAGGGCTGGATCGCCGGGCTGCACCTGGCCGCGCTCTCCCTCCAGGGAGGCGAGCATACCCAGGATTTTATTGCCGCGTTTACAGGCAGCAATCGCTATGTTCTTGAGTACCTCGTCGAAGAGGTGCTCTCTCGTCAACCGGAGCACGTACAAGCCTTCCTCCTGCAAACGTCTCTTCTGGAACGCGTGAGTGGCCCCCTCTGCGATGCGCTCACAGGGCACACCGGTGGGCAAGCGATGCTGGAGTATCTTGAGGAGGCGAATCTCTTTCTCCTGCCACTGGATGCGCACCAGTCCTGGTACCGCTACCATCGTCTCTTCGCGGAGGCCATGCGTCAAAAGTTGCAGAGAACACAGGCGGATCACGTCTCCAAACTCTATCAGAAGGCCAGTTTCTGGTATGAGCAGCATGGCTTCTTCGTTGACGCCGTAGAGACTGCCCTCACAGGCCAGCACTATGCGCAGGCGGCACGTCTTATCGAGAGGATCAACGCAGCAATGATGAGACGCGGCGAGACCGCAACGCTCCTCCGCTGGTTGAGAAGGCTCCCTGATGAGGTTGTGCGCTCTTCCCCTGGGCTGTGCATCTGTTTTGCGTGGGTCCTCTACCTCGCGGTTCAATTCGATGCATCCGAAGTGTACATCGCGTACGCTGAAACCTTGCCTGACACTTACCCTGATGCAGTTTCGCGGCCCGTGGACAAGGCAACCCAGGAAGCCGCAGAGATTGCGGCTCTTCGCGCAGTCATCGCGGTCTCACGACAGGATATTCCTCATGTCATCGAGTTCGCTCAGTATGCCCTCCAGTACCTTGCGCAGGAAAATGTCGCGGGACGCGCTCTTGTGACATGGGCATTAGGAGTGGCCTCCTGGTTCAATGATGATGTAGAGGCAGCAATTGTGGCTGTCACTGAGTCCCTTGCTCTTGGGCAGGCCGCAGATTCTGTCTCTGCGGTCCTCAATGCCCTGGGTGACCTCGTCCAGCTCCAGTTCGCACAAGGCCGTCTGCATCAGGCGGAAAAAACCTGCCAGCAGGGATTGCAATTTGTGACGAAGCATCGTGAACAACTTCCCGCTACAAATAGTATGCAGATAGCCTTTGGCGACCTCCAGCGTGAACGGAACGAACTTGCGAGTGCTGCGCACGCTCTGAGTCAGGGACTTGAGCAAGATCAGCAGATATGGAATCTGGGAAATACGCTTCGAGGATATATCGCACTCGCGCGCACAAAACAAGCACAGGGCGACGCAGTTGGCGCGCGCGAGGCCATCGATAGGGCAGAGCGGGTTGCACAGCAGAGCCATATGCCACACCTCGTTGCCATCGTGAGAGCGTACAGAGCGCGCATTCTGCTTCTGCAAGGCGCTATGGGAGCCGTACACCTCTGGTTACAGGAGAGCAATATAGATGGCGACGGCACCCCCCTTCACCATACGCGCGAAGTCGAATATCTCACCCTTGCACGCGTGTACATAGCTCAGGACAAGGCCGAAGATGCGCTTCGCCTCTTAGCACGCCTTCTCCAGGCAGCCGAGCGAGGGAAACGGATGGGAAGTGTGATTGAAATTCTCGCGCTTGCTGCGCTTGCTCATGCCAGACAAGGCACTATGCAAGATGCCGTGACAGCACTCGCACGCGCGCTTTCATATGCAGAGTCGGAAGGTTACGTTCGCGTGTTTGCAGATGAAGGCGCTCCTATGGCAGCGCTACTCAAGCGCCTTCTTGATCAGCAGCAGCAAGGTCGCCTGACGTATGCTCTTTCTCGCGACTATATCAAGCACCTTCTGAGCGCGCTTGAGAACAAGAAACACGCGGCGTCCGCGCAGGACACGCAGAAAACATCACAGCCATTAGTTGAACCACTGAGTCAACGCGAGCTTGAAGTCCTCCACTTGATTGCGGATGGTGCATCGAACCGCGAGATCGCGGAACGTCTTGTTGTCAGCCTGGGCACTGTAAAAAAACACCTCAATAACATCTTTGGAAAATTAGCTGTAAAGAATCGTACCCAGGCCGTAGCCGAGGCCAGGAATCTGGGCCTGCTCTCCTGAAATTGCTGCCAGAAAATCAACCCCCTTGATACGCCTTTCGGTCACTGTCTGCGTGTGAGTTTCCAGGTATTCTATGCCTACAAGCGAAATACAAAGAACGTAGTCATAGGAAAGGAAACCATCATGGCCAGAACATATCAGCTTAGCAATTCATCTTCCTCACAAGATAGTTCCACGGCATCTACAGCTATCATCCAGGACAATCAGCAGGTGAAGCAGGATTCCATTGCGCGTTCTGTTTTTCTACACCTGTTTCCAGGAGCCATGCTTACAGCAGCATTTGTTGTGACGGCACCGCTCGCGCTCACATCTGGTTTTCCAGCCATAGCCGCGCTCCTGATATGCGTTGCCGTTCTGCTCATCCCTTTCGCGCTTGGACACCTTTTTTATGAAGGCAAACGACGCAATGGTTACTACTCGCTGAAAGGGATCGTGTTGCTGCAACAGCGTACTCCGCTCCGACGCGTGCTGCTAATTGTGCCACTGGTGACTCTATGGAGCTTTGCCGTGTATATTCTGATGACCCCATTGGAAGGCATCCTTGTGAAAACGATTTTCGCCTGGCTGCCCGTGTGGTATATACAGCCGGACCTTGCGCACTACCCAAAAACGGTATTGCTTATCACCTTCGGTCTCGATTTTGTGATTAATGGAGTCGCAGCGCCTGTTGTTGAGGAACTCTACTTTCGTGGCTATCTCTTGCCCCGACTCTCGCGCTTTGGCAGGTGGGCACCAATTATCAATCTGGCCCTGTTCTCACTCTACCATTTCTGGCAGCCACAGCAAAACATCACCAATCTCATTGCGCTTCTGCCCTTCGTGTATATCGTGTGGAAGAGACAAGATGTGCGCCTTTCGATGTTGCTGCATTGTACGCTCAACATCATTGGCATAGCCCTCACCTGCGCGCTCTATCTCGGACACCCCTGATCCGCATAGGGACGCTTGACATCTTTCACCATCAACAGGTATAGTCTCTGTATCACAAACATACATCGCAAAAGACTTGGAACGAGCGGAGTAAGAGGAACCGACCCGCCAGAGAGTGGAGGTCACCGGGTGCGAGCCTCCTTCGGATACGCCCTCTGAACGTGGCTCGTGAGTCGAAGACCTGAGACGCTGCTTGCCAGCCGTAGTAAGGTCTTCCGGGTGTGGCCCGTTAGCGCCGCTGAGAGGATTGTTGATCCCTGCCTGGTTGGGTGGATCAACTTTCGAAACCAGGTGGTACCACGAGTTGCGTCGCCCTCGTCCTTGGGATGTGGCGGCGCTTATTGTTATGGCACCCAAGGAGTACCATCAGCATGTTACCCAACCGTTATGACTTCCGGGAGGCGGAGCCGCGCCTGGCCCGTCTCTGGGCCGATTCCGGCACCTATGCCTTCGATTCCGCCGCTTCAGGTCCCATCTTTACCATAGACACCCCGCCGCCGACCGTCAGCGGGCAGTTGCATCTCGGTCACTGCTATTCGTACACCCAGACCGACATCATCGCGCGCTATCGCAGGATGCATGGCGAGCGCGTGCTCTACCCCATGGGCTTCGACGATAATGGGCTGCCGACCGAGCGCTACGTCGAGAAGACCATCAAGCGCAATGCCACAGACATGGAGCGCCAGGCTTTCATCGATGCCTGTTTGCAGGTCACCCAGCAGACCGAAGACCGTTTCGAGGATCTCTGGAAGCGCCTGGGTTTAAGTATTGATTGGAGCTATCGCTACTCGACCATCTCACCAGAGGCCCGGCGCATCTCGCAGTGGTCCTTCATCCAGTTGTATCGCGCCGGTCGGGCCTACACGCAGGTCGCGCCTGCGCTGTGGTGCCCCGAGTGCCAGACAGCCATCGCGCAGGCCGAGGTTGAGGATGCCACCCTGCCCACGCAATTCTCGACGCTGGCGTTTCACCTGCACGGTGGCGCCATCCTTCCTATAGCCACAACACGTCCCGAACTCTTGCCTGCCTGCGTCGCGATCTTCGTCCATCCCGACGATGCGCGTTATGCGCACCTGGTAGGCACAACGGCGCGTATTGAGAGTAGCGCTTTCTCGCAGCAGTCCGAGATTGGGGTTCCCATCCTGGCGGATACGCTGGCGGACCCGGCGAAGGGTAGTGGGGCCGTCATGTGTTGCACCTTTGGGGACTCGACCGATGTTCGCTGGTGGCATACGCACCAACTACCCCTGCGCGCGGCCATCGCGCGCGATGGTCACATGACCGAACTTGCCGGTCCCCTGGCCGGCCTGCCGAGCGCCGAGGCTCGCCAGCGCATCGTAAGCGACCTCGCTGAAAAAGGGCAGATTCTCCAACAGGAGACGATAGAGCATGCCGTCGGGACTCATGAGCGCTGCGGCACCCCGGTCGAGTACCTGCATACGCGCCAGTGGTTTATCCACGTCCTGGACCAGAAAGAGCGCCTGTTGGAGGCGGGTCGGAAGATTCGCTGGTATCCCGAGTATATGCGCGTTCGCTATGAACACTGGGTTGAGAACCTCCAGTGGGATTGGTGCATCTCGCGCCAGCGCTACTTTGGTGTCCTCTTCCCGGCATGGACCTGTCGCGCCTGCGGCGAGCTAATCCTGGCGGAGCTGGAGCAGTTGCCTATCGATCCGCAGAGCAGCCAGCCTCTGAAGCCCTGCGCCTGCGGCTCAACTGATTTCCAGCCGGAGACCGATGTCATGGACACCTGGGTCACATCATCCTGCACGCCCCTGCTGCTGGCGCGCTGGCCCGATGATCCCGCCTGGTTCGAGCAGCACTTCCCGGCCAGCCTGCGTCCCCAGGCCCACGATATCATTCGCACCTGGACCTTCTATACCATCGTCAAGGCCATCTATCATACAGGTGAGATCCCCTGGCGGGATATCATGATTTCGGGGCACGGTCTCTCGACCGAGCGGCGCAAGCTCTCGAAGTCAAAGCAACCGCAGGCGGAGGATAGCGCCGCAGGGCCAATGGAGATCATCGAGCAGGAGTCGGCCGACGCCCTGCGCTACTGGGCCACGTCAGGTCGCACGGGTGCCGATAGCCCGTTCAGTCTGGAAATCATCGCCAATGGACGGCGTCTGGTCACGAAGCTCTGGAACGCCTGCCGTTTCGCACAGGGCCACCTGGTGGGACTCGATGCCGCGACCCTTGCCGGCGAGACATGTCCATACACACTTCTGGCGACCGATCGCTGGTTGCTCTCGCGCCTGACCCGGACCATCGCGCGTGTCACGGCTGAACTGAACAACTACGAGTACGCCACGGCACGCCAGGAGGTCGAGCGCTTCTTCTGGTCAGACCTCTGCGATAACTACCTGGAGCTGGTCAAGTCTCGCCTGTACAATGGCAGCCAGGCCGAGCGGGGCGCGGCCCAATGGACGCTGTACCACGCGCTGTTGTCCACGCTGAAGCTGCTGGCCCCATACCTGCCGTATATCACCGAAGAACTGTACCAGGGCCTCTTCCGGCAGTGGGACACTTGCGCCTCCATTCATCACGCATCGTGGCCCGCGCAGCACCCTGCCTGGCTAGATGAGGAGGTGGAGGCCAGCGGTGAGGCGCTGCTGGAGCTGCTAAGCCAGATTCGCCGCTACAAAGCCGGGCGCGGCCTATCCGTCGGCGCGCAGCTAGAGACCCTGCACGTCGAGGTCCCGTCCGCGCTACTCACAACCTTGCAAGCCGCGCTGGTCGATCTCAAGAGTGCGGTCCGCGTCCGGCACGTAATCCTGACAGCAAGCGAGCGGAACGAGCTAGCGATGAGCCTCCCGGAAACGCTGTAACGTGTAAGGGGCACATGAGAGGTAGGGATATACGAGAGGTAGGGGCGCGGTTTACAAGCCCGCCTGGCAAACAAATGTCATATGATGCCTAAACGGGCTTGTAAAC
>JBDTHH010000364.1:0-14583 GCA_039937055.1 Ktedonobacteraceae bacterium
AATCCATAAATTTGCTATCACGAATGTATTCTGCGCTGTTGTCCTCTGACCTCTTCCGCAGGGGAAGGTCCTTTCAGTGCGCTTGCTATGGCGTCCATCTGGCCGAGAAAGAGAAGCACAAGAGGTAGGGGTTTACAAGCCCGCCCGTTCGCCGACGGCATCACGATCTCATTGGCGAACGGGCGGGCTTGTAAACCGCGCCTTTACCTCTCATACCTCTTTCGTCCAATTGCACCTCACTCTCCACGATCCCGCAAAAAAACCTACCCCCTGCGAAAAGCCAGCGCCCCTACGCGGGAAATGGGGATCGCCTAGAAGACGGGAAGAGCGGGGTTAGCGAGCGGCGCGCTGCAGAATGCCTGGACGCCCCTGGGAGCGCTCCAGGGCGATAAAATGTTGCAGGCCGCGGCCGTAGAGGTCGTTGCGCCGCGTCAGGCGCGCGGCTGCGCGTTGCTCGCCCAGGGTAAGCAGGATGGAATATGCCACCCATTCGGCAAACCCCTCTACGATCTCAGGGGACTGCGTTGCAGGCGCGTGCGTCGCTTGCCAGGCGTGCGCCAGTTCATGCGCGGCCACCGCCTGGAAGAGCGCGCGTGGGAGCAACTGTTCGATGTAGATCTGCCAGTCGTCATCCACCCGCCGGAAGAAGCCCAGGAGATGTTGCTGTTCCGCTCCCAAGGCCGTGACCGCTTCGATCAGGCTCGCGGCCTCTTTATGCAGTTCTATCAATATAGCGCGTTCGACAAGGTGTAGTCCTGGCAGGTGCGCTGGCCTCAGATCGAGTTTCTGGGCGAGTAGTTCGGACGTGGCGCGATAGAGCTGCTGCGCCTCCCCGCTGGTTGTCACGGCCGTGCTGAAGCAGGAGGCGCAGCGATAGGTAGTACCCCGCCCCTGAAACACCTTTCCTTGCGCGTCGAGGGGAGCGCGGCAGATGTCACAGCGCGGTCGCGTCTTCACGCAGGTTTCGCAGTACTTGAGTGGGGAGTCGCCGATAATGTAGTAGTTTCCCAGTACCGGCTCGTGACAGCAGGCGCAGACGGGGAGCTTTTGCAGGCAATCGGGGCAGATTGGCGTTCCACGCACCATCGTAAGCTGGCGCGAAGGTATCTTGCACTGGCTGCACTGTGGAACTCTGCGTTCACAGCGCTCGCAGACGGCGAGTCCGTTGCTATAGATCAGGTAATTGCTCTGCAACCTGGCCCCGCATAGATGGCAGAAGCGTGCTTGTTTCTCGCTCATGTCAATCCATGAAAGCTATCTCGACATCCGCGGGCAGAATCCCCTGTTGGTAGCCCCGCGTAAGCAGTTCGCTCACGGCCCGCTGTCCGTCCAGCCCCATATCAACTGTACGCGCATTCACGTAGCGTTCAATAAACTGGTCGGCGGTGGCAGGGTCCAGCTCGCGATTGTCGCGTAGCGCGTAGGCCAGCGCCTCCTGTCGATGTTCCAGGCTGAAGAGGATGCTCTGGTGGAGCAGGCCGGAGATGTGTTTCGCTGTGGTAGGATCGAGGTCAGTGCGTATGGCATTCAGGCTCAACGGGAAGGGCAACCCGTTCGTCTGCTGGTGCCACCACTGGCCGAGGTCTACGGCCATCACCAGGCCCTGCTGCTGAAAAGTCAACTGGCCTTCATAGATAATCAGCCCGGCATCGGCTTGCCCGGCGGCCACCTCTTCCAGGATGTGGTCGAAGCGTGTCTGCCGGTAGGCCACAACGCCCAGCAGCAGGCGCAGGGCCAGGAAGCCACTGGTGAGGGTGCCGGGAATGGCAAACGTCATGCCGCGCAGTTCAGCGAGTGTGCAGGGCTGGCGTGTGACGATGATCGGCCCATAGTTCTCACCCATGCTGGCGCCGTGGGCCAGGATGCGGTATCGCCCCCCGCTATAGGCAAAGGCGTGAGCCGACATGGCCGTGACCGCCAGGCGACCCTCGCGCGCCCAGGTGTTGAGCGTCTCGATGTCGCGCGCCACAAAGTCGAGCGCGAGACCCCCGGTATCGATCTGGCCCGTCAGCAGGCCATAGATCATGAAGACATCGTCTGTATCAGGGCTGTGCCCAATGGTGATTGGTTGTGATATCACGTGTGTTTCCGTCTCTAAGGGAGGGCCTCTATACCCTGGCCCGCCGATTGAAGAATGGCAAAGCTATATGCTCGCGTTGAGCTATTCCCATTATACGACAGAAACAGGTCTCTGTTTTTTTTGACAAAAAAAGAGAGGCTCAAGGCCTCTCTGCTATATGGGCTGGGGTGCAGGGATTCGAACCCCAATCGGCCGATCCAGAGTCGGCAGTCATACCGTTGAACGACACCCCATTAGTGTGCTGGACTATGATACCCGAACGGCTGTGGATTGTCAAGGGTTTTGGCGTGGCTCTTAGAGCGATGCAACCGATGTAACGGTTCCTTAATGATGAAAAAAGAAGGAGGTCATGGATCGTTACTGCCAGCGGAGTATAATCGTATATAGATGTAAGTTTTGTGGAATATCATTCCAAATACATGTTTATCGATGTAGGTATTGTTAGATGATTACAAATAGAGTTCCTTGTAAGGCGTCTTCACGTACATTAAAACCTCTTTCTACGGTGTGTTCTAGAAATACCTCCCTTGAAGCAGCCTCCCAGCGTAGTTACTATACTATTGACTTTGTGCAATATTCCGAAACGACACTTTTGCTATTTACTGCCCTTAAAGTTACGAAGGAGCAGCGTATTGTCATAAAAATCCTGCGTAATTATAAAGATACGCGCTTTAACCTGGAGACCCCTGCTAAACGATTGCAATGTCAGCTCAATGCTCTTCAATTGAATGCGAAGTATACGAATCAGGTGTATATCGGGATCGCCCCTATTTATAGTACCAGGCTTTCGCAAAAGCCCAGACAAATTGCTCTTGGTAAGATCATCAAAGATCCTCATGTGAGCGCACTTGATCCGACAATTGAGTATGCCTTGCTTATGCATGAATTACCAAAAGAGAGGCAACTGGATTCCTTGCTCATGAAAGAAACTCCAGAAGCTCTTCTCGGTTATCTGTGTGGTCTAAGTACATACATCGGACATATGCATAAACGGCTTAAACCGTTATCTGCCTGTGACAAGGATGGTATACGCTGGGGAAGTTGTAAACAGTTAGAAGAAAAGCTCCAGCATAACCTGGACTTTTTCAAAGAGGTATTGCCAATATGGAAGTATACTCAGTCCGCTTCATACGAACGATTAGAGAGTATCTTTCGGCGTGCGAGTAAGATCCTAAGGGAAGTTCTCCATCAGCCGTGGTACAGGAAATACTTTGAGCAGCGTATGAGAAAGGGTTGCATTAAATGTTGCCATGGCGATTTGAAAGCAGCACACACCTGGATTTTACCGTATGATCCTGATCCTCAGACGGGAGATATTCCTCAGGGCCGTATTCAGATATTGGATGCTGTTGATTTCAACCCGAACTATAACAATATCGACATGCTCAGTGACTTTGCCATGTTGATCGTCGATATTCAAGCACATATGGAGTCGCCCGATCTAGTCAATCCAATGATTGAGAGCTATTTGCGAGCTATAGAGCAGGACAACAGCTTTTCCAGGACCGTACTGGCCTATTACCTCGTAGAGAAGGCCTTGATTGGTATCATTGTCAACACGCTGTACGATGAACGGACTGACCTCGCGCTCTCCTTCCTCAATGTCTTAGAAATGCGCGTCAAAAAGCTGGAAGCCCATCGATGGTGTGTGCCTTTTCGGGCTGGAAAGCATGTATTTTTCAGAATACAACAGCATTTAGCGAAGCTACTTCCCCCCTCACTTTGCATTATGGCTCCACCCGGAACCAGGCCACGTGCTTGAGCGAGTACTGGCCTCCGTAGCGATTTTCGATGATCTCCTGCCCTCCGAAGTGTTCCTTGAGCTTTTTACGTAAGTGGTGCATCCGCTGGTTAAATGTCGAGCGTTCAATAATCTTGTTCCAGGCCCCCTTCATAAGTTGCTCTGCTGTGCAGCGTTGTGGGTATTGGAGCAGGGTTTTGAGCAGGTGATATTCCAATTCGGAGACGGGCATACGCTCTTCTGCTGTTCCTGGTCGAGTGATCATCAGCGAGAAGCGTGGTCCACTGACGGAAGAGCTTGCTTGTTGTGTTCCAGGCTGCTCATCAACTTCTCCGGCTTTCTGGACCAGGTACTGACTCAAGATCGCGCCTGGGTAATGGATAGCCCGCGGGACGATATCGTAGCGCAAGATGCCCTCGCTGCGCAAGATATAGCGCAGTTCCGGACCGAGGCGCTCCCAATCAGCCGGGTCCAGTATATCTTCAGTCCTGGTATCCTGACTAAGGAGACCGATGAAATCGCGGAACTTATTTTCGGCTTCAGGGCTACTCTTGTGGAGCGCCTCTTGCAGGCGTTTCCAGGTATTCGCCAGGTAGGTACTTAGCAGTTCATTAACTTTCTCGATAAGTTGTCGCTTATCTGGCTCCTGCAATGCGCCCCAATCCCGGCGCGCGTTTTTCAAGCGAAAGGCCAGAAAACAAAACTGCTCTAAGAGATACGGGTGGGTCCCTGCCTGGTTGAGCAGCCAGCGTTGCTCCTCTGGTGAGAAAATGTGCTCGCCGCCCAGCGCTTTAAACTTTTGGGCCCAGTCGGCGCCGAACTGCTCTGGCTCCTGGGCTAAAAATGCCTCCGCATCATCCCAGGTGAAGGCCTGCAAGGACATAGTTCTGAAGCGCGCAAGATCGGCGGATAGATGTGGAGAGACGTGAGAGAACTGATGCATACTATCAGGGCGAGGCAGGTTCTCCACAACGATCATGGCCCCGAAGATGGGAAACTCATCGATCAGATCCACTAAGGTGCGAATCGCCCTGCACCTGTCAAGCAGTGCCAGGCCTCTATCCTGAGGCGTAAGTTTTTCCTCGATATCAGGCTCCGCCAGCCGGTCAATGGCTTCAAGGATCACAAAGTAGCGGGCGTGAGACGTTTCGTTTCTAATGGTACGTAACAGCTTACGCAAGCCCTTTAAATCAGGCTCAAGCATAGCCTGTTCTTCACTCTGCCCCCTGCGCCTATAGGCAGCATAGATGGCCTGGCTGCATTCCCTCAAAAAAGTATTGAGTTGCTCGCCTGGCTGGGTGCTTTCTTTGAGAGAGGCCAGGTCAAGCGATAAAAAATGAAACTCGTCAAGGTTCAGTTGTGAGCGGAAGTCCGCTAGTTCATTGCGCCAGGACCAGGGCGCTTCGGGCGGGAGTTGCAAGTAACGGATCAGGGCCGTTTTGCCAATGTTTGGCGCCCCCGTAAGAATAATAGCGCTCTGCCCGCTGGTAACAATCTCGACTATATCCTCGATTCTTCCCGAAACATGCCCCAGCTCGAATGTGTGTGTCATCATCAGAAAAGGATTGGGTAACGCTGTCCAGGCCAGATCACTACGCATATCCCGCATATGAATACTCCTGCAGCTGCCTCAACTATGGAAAAACCAGTGATTATGTGAAAGCCAGAGCCGAAAAAGCTCTATCTTAAATGAGTAATAGGGATGAGTGGAGGAACGCCCCTTCTCCTGGCTAGCATGCTCTTCCAGGATCAGCCCATTGCAGAGCCGCTCCAGATGACGCCTGACAACATATGCGGGCAGGTTGAGTATGTCCACAATTTTTTTAAACTGCACCATCGATTGCTGTGTCTGAGAGATCAATTCCACCATACTCTCCAGAATACGAAATTCATGCCCGTCCAGAATCTCCGCGCTATGGAAATGGAAGTTATGTGTACTGGAACGCATGCCGATGATCTGGTTCACAACGAGACGTATATCCTCCTCCATAACTTGCTGCTTGTGTGTATCTTTGTTGAGCTGGTCGATAAGCTGTTGTCCGATCATCGTTGTATAGTAGGGATTCCCTCCGGTAAGTTTGACCGCATACACGACAGCCCCTGGATGCATAATGATTTGCTGGTCTTTCAATGGATCAACCAGCAATTGCTGAGCGCTTTCTCTATCAAGGAAGAACACAGGTAATGGCAGCGCAAAACTAAACAGGTTGGAGAATCCTTCTGAAATCAAGAGATTATGCGAACTTGTGGGCAATGCAAGCAACACACTCACCTGGGAAATCTCGCTCATTAATTCTCTCCAATAGGTGAAGAAGCGATACCCTAGAAACTGCCCTTTGTAAGCTTCCAGGGCAGCCCCAAATTCATCAAGAGCCAGGATCAGTCGCGTTCCAGGCACTCTTAGAAGACAATCTTGTATGAGATGTTTGAAACGCACTTGCGGGTCATTATCGCTATAATCGTTCCAACCAGGGGCAGGCTGCTGCAGTTGCTCATTGAACTCCCTGGCTATTTCGTCCGCAAGCTGACTGAAGAGGGCCTCTTCATTTTGCTCCAGAGCCGCTTGCAGGGAGAAGAAGACACCCCAGAAGGGAGGTTTTACCTCGTGCTCAATAAAATTCTTGCAGATCGACGACTTCCCGGATCGGCGCGGCCCATAGAGCATCAAGGCTTTTCCATGTTCGCCTGAGCATAACTCCCGCTCCATAGTTTTCATTTCACCGCTGCGACCCACAAACATCCTGGCCGTCGCCGGCCGGGAGATATCGAAGGGATTCTTCAGTATCTGGCTGCGTGGCAGCAATTCCTCGATGGACTCCTTCCATAGACGATCCGTCTTCGTTCTTTCGGTAAGCTTTATAGGGCGCTTCACGAGCGCCTGCAAATGGTTATAGAGAGGAGGAGCGGTAGCTGCGGGGTCGAAATTAACCTCCTCGACATCAGCGATCCTGTTCACATCCCGCAAAATGCTCACGGCTTCCTGCTCCGCATAGGTCTCTATCATAAAGCGGATAATCGCCTCGGAAGACCGGGGGGGATCGGCGTTGATGGAGAGTAATACGCACTGATGCAGGAGGAGACACCTGCTAATATCAAAGATCAGCCCTGGACGGTCTTGCGTTCTCATAAAAAAGCCAACTCTTACCGTCCATGATTGACCTTCCCAGATCATAGGTATGAATGTTACCTGTTCACTTAAAGCATGTCTGGTTAGATGGACGCACCCATCTTTGTGGACAATCAGTTCTCCGTTCCGTTTATGCAAGCGGCCGGTAATATGGATGTCACGTGGGTGGACCGGTTTACAGAAGCGACAGAGACGCCGATGATGGATAGGCTGTGTGTGTGCCAGGATCTGCCGGTCAGGTACAGCAGTCCAGTGAAACCCTCCTCTATCAGCTAGTAGCGGTTCATTATGCTGCACGCTATGTTCCATGATTTTCTGAGCGGCCCATGTGGGGGTGTATGGCGGTTCTCCCTCTTTGTCAAGTTGTGCCAGGTACATCATCGGTGTTCCCAGGCTATAACGCTTTAAGAGGGTGCCCAACAAGCGCTCGATCTCTGTGGAAGAGAAGCGGTAATCGAACTGTTCTAGTTCCTGGCAGAGCAGATTATATCCTCTATGTTGTGGATGCAATAAATCTTTTATATGGCGTTGGGCTGCCGGAGTTGTAGCATATTCTTCCTCCAACCAGTAATCCCGCACCTGAACTTCGGTGGAAGGGATGATTTCCACCACATCACTGGCATTCAGTTCACAATGAAGTGGGGCCTTGCGATTATTGATAAAAGCCCCGACTGCGTACTTTACTGTCATCTCATCAAGAGCATATGCAAAGTCCAGTACCTTTGCTCCCTTAGGCAACTTCACCGGTGTGCGGTCTTTGCTGTAGACGATAATCGGCGCCTCCGTGTCTGCTTGTAGGTGGTGGCTGAAGGCATCCTTAATAGCCCAAAAAACTTTGCCTTCCGCTCTACTCCATAGAGATGCTATCGAGGGCGGCTTGATCTCGTATGACCGGGAAGCCTTTGTGTACAAGGGGTAACACAGAGGATGGAGACAGCCATACCCAGTAATTGCTTGCATCAGTTGTGTAGCAATTTGCAATTGACAGGTACAAGTACCATCCTGGAGCCATATGAAACGGCGGAGGTGAGAAGCGATCAACTCTAAGTGTAATCCCAGTGCGATATGACTACTCCCGTTCGATTTGGGATTTGCCAACTGATTTGTTATGCGATCCTGAATGTAGCCCAACTGGCTTAATACACCCAGCGCTGCGTAACATTCCCGCACCGTTGGTACAATCACGTCGAAGGCCACAAGATCAAAGCCTGTCAGGTGCGCTTTGTCTTTTTGAGAGGTTGTGATCGTATGCGCATCCTGCAAACGGCGCCCCAGACCCGCGACGCCACACACTGTATAAATGACCTTGATGTCCTGCCTGGTGGCTTCCCGGTATGTCATCTCGAACAACTGGCAGGTAGCATTCAGCATCTCTTTATCGCGCTCTAGAATGTTCGCTAGTTCCCGGCTGTTCTCGACAAAAGTGGTGGGATAACACAGTTGCTCAATCAAGTCTTCAATATTGCGTTTGAAATACCACATACCCAGGCGCTTGGCAATGTTGAGGAGTGTACTACCCACACGTTTGATTTCTGCCTGTGTATCACCCGCATATGGTTGCCCATTACTTTGCTGCTGGAGTGTTTGAAGAGCCTGGTAGAAGATGGCTATGGCGATCAACAGCCCTCCTACATCACGATAAGGAGGAGTTAATAAGGGGGGTAAGTTCTCATCGTGAATAGCATGAGCAGCCTGGGCCGCCTCCGCTATGTGACCAAGCACACTATCTAGTTCATACAGATGCGTACTCCGTATCTGCTCTACATCGTGCTCCCACAGGTATCCTGCCAGGACTACTTGCCAGCCTAGACCCCAGGAGCGCAATAAGTCGCCGACACTGTAAGCATCGTATCTGACCCCTAACACATAGGTCCGGTGTAAACCCTGCACCTGCCTCGCAAGAGTCTCTACGAGCTGCATCCACTCCCGCGGAACATCGGCCGGCTCCGGTGCCCAGGGAGTGAGATCACGGTACGCGTGTGACTGGATCATGAATTATTATCCTTTCCAACTAAGGATGAATAATACTTCTTACTATCACGCTCCCAAATGTAGCATAGTACGTAATAGACTCATTGTCAAGAGCCTCCCTGCATCCGCCCCAGGGCTTCGCAAAAGTCGCTCGTCCTTCGTAGTGCTCTGTCAAGGTTCATTGCACGGATATCAGGGCGATGCCGCATCCCTACGCGGGAAGAGGCATCGCCCTGATATCCGTGCAATGAACCTTGACAGAGCAGTAGCTGCGTGATTTATCACGCTTGGGGCAGACCCGGTGCATGGTTGCCTCAGCGTGATTTACCACGCAGCTACGAAGAATTGAGCATCAATTATTACTTTACGGTTACTGATCAATATACATATTTTGATAAATATCTTGTCCGCACGTCATAGTTAGATAGAAGCATATAGCTGGCCTTTATCTTTGATATGCAGGTAAAAAGACCTTGATTTCCTGAAGAAAGCTGAATATTTACTAAAGAACTGCTGGAATACGCACTAAAAATAACGATAAAAATAGTGTATACTATTTAACGTAACTATTATACGTAACTATCAGGCCAGAGTTACAAGCAAGGAGGATGCTATGGACAGCAAACCGAGATTGCTTAATGCGTCTGCGTATGATAGCGATTCTAGCATAGAAGAGAAACTGGTACAATTCAAGCCGTATGTCGTCAAGTTGGCGCAGGAGGTTTTTGGCCGGCATAGTCCATACTCGGAATTGCACCATCCTGACATTGATGATATCGTCCAGGAAGCGCTTATCAAATTCTGGCAGGCGCTTCTTAAGGGGCGGGAGATCACGCATCCCAAGGCCTACCTCAGGCGTGTGGTGTACCACGAGTTCATCAATTTTTGTCGTCGCAACAGAGGAACTCCGCTCCCGCTGTCCCTGGATAGCGAGGGCGAGATTCGCCATGGGCAGTTGCTCGCGGGGAGAAGCCAGGAGATGGAAGATCCTGAGTGCATCTTTGAGCAGCGAAGCGCCCAGGCCGATCTCATGGAGCACCTGGCGGATGCCATTGAGACAGAGTTGCCGCCCCGGCAGAAGCATGCCATGATCTGCTCGCTTTGTGATCGCGTCGATGATCTGCTCACGCTGGTCGCGGCCTTCCAGGAGCGCCCGGAGGATATCGCGCGGGCCGCGTGGCCACAGCAGCGCGAAGCTGAACAAAGGCTCAAGGCCTCGCTCTCTCCGGCGCGCCAGAAGATCGCCGACTACATGCAGGCGCATGGCGTTTCCATTGCACCCTATGGTATCTCCATCATACCATAGGAATGTGTTCGACAGGAGGGGGCTGTTGTTCATCGCGCAGGCTCCTTTTTGCCAGGAGGCGTGTGATGGCGATGCCGATACGCTGCACCCCCTCCTCAATGTCCGTCTCGCTGGGATAGGCATAGCTCAGGCGGAAGTTTTGCTGGCCGCCTCCGTCAACATGGAACGGCTCGCCGTTGACGAAGGCGACCCGCTCGCTGGCCGCTTCGCGTAGCAGCGTGCGCGCCCGCATGTCGGCCGGCAGACGGCACCAGAGGTGGAAACCCCCGTTTGGCCGGTTCACGCGGATATCGTTAGGCCAGTAGCGCGCTATGGCTTGTAGCATCAGGTCGCGTTTGCGCCGGTAGCACTCACGCAGGGTCGCCAGGTGGTCGTCCAGCAGGTTGCGGCGCAGGATCTCCGAGACCGACCATTGACCGATGGCGTTCGTGTTCAGGTCAAAGATCTGTTTATGCAGCGAGAGACGGTCGATCAAAGGCTCTGGAACCGCCAGCCACGCCACGCGCAGTCCGGGAGCCAGCATCTTCGAGTAGGTGCCGAGGTACATGACCTGGCCACCGTTATCCAACGCCTTGAGCGGCTGGGGCGCCTTGCCGTCGAAGTAGATCTCGCTGTAGGCGTCGTCTTCCAGGATGGGGATCTGGTAGCGCTTCGACAGCAGCAGCAGGCGGCGGCGGCGCTCGGGCGACATGACGACGCCCATGGGGTTCTGGAAGGTGGGTAGCGTGTAGATCAGGCGCGGGTGCCGGCGCGCCAGGATCGGCTCCAGCAGGTCTACGCGGATGCCATCGCTGTCCGTCGGCACGCCGATGACACGTGCGCCCAGGGCGCGGAAGGTCTGCAGCGCGCCCAGATAGGTCGGCACCTCGACCACCACCTCGTCGCCCGCGTTCAGCATGAGACGGCCGATCAGCCCGATGCCCTGCGTTGAGCCAGAGAGGATCAGGATATTCCGCGTATCGACGACCACGCCGCGCTGGCGCATGCGAGCGGCGATGCTATGGCGCAGGCTGTGCAGCCCCTCGACCGGGCAGTAGCCCAGGGCGCTCTGCCGGGCCGGCACCAGTCCATCGGCGAAGATCGTGTTGAGCATCTCGGCCGGCAATAGCTCCGGTGCCGGTGTGCCTGCCGCCAGCGAGATGATCTCTTTATGTTCTCCCATAGCCGCCAGTTCGCTGAGCATACGAGCGTCGGGACCCAGCAGTTCATATTCTCCGCTCGGTAGGCCAAACAGCCACGAGGGAGCATCCGACTCACGATCATCATTGTACTGCTGGCTATGGTTGCGGCGCACGATGGTGCCACGCCCCACGTGGCCTTCGATCAGCCCCTCGCTGGCCAGTTCGTTGTAGGCATTCATGACGGTGGTGCGGTTGACCTGCAACTCGCTGGCCAGCGCCCGCTCGGTAGGTAGACGCGCGCCCTCCGCCAGCTCGCCCGCCAGGATGGCCTCGCGCAGGCGCTGGCAGATTTGCTGATATAGTGGCACCCGGCTCCCCCGCTCAAGCTCGATAAGCGCGTGAACGGGAGCTGTGAACAATGGCCTCGACTGCTGATTGGCGGCATGATGGCGCATGGTTACCTCCTGATTGGCTCATACCAATGAATGTACCGATTTCAGCAGGTGAATGCAAGGGCCAATTGGCAGGAGATGCCGGGAGCCAATGCCTGCCTTTCTTCATGGAAGCGCCTCTGATGGCCTGGGACCGCGTTGGGCAACCTGCAGCGAGAGCAGACATCCAATCAGGCCACAAAATTCTGCAATAAAACGCTATAAATCACTATATTTTCAAACACTAATTTCGTATACTGGGTGGTGGCATATGTTCATTGCAGAGTTTGGACTGCACCTGTGAAGGAGAGCGGCCTGCAATCGATATGAGAGAGGGGGAGTGTATGGAAGACTTGGAGCAGCGCATCGCACGGGTGCGCGACGACCGCGAGCATGGCTCGCGCTGGCTTGTGCGCGAAACGATCTCGATACTCTACGACCTGGCCAGCGAGTCGACCGCGACGCCGGATGAGCAGGCGCGGCGGGTATGGGCCGCCGGTCAGGAGCTGACGCAGGCACGCCCGGCGATGGCGGCTATTACCGGTGCCGTGAGGCGCATCCTCGAAGCGCCCGGCGGGCGAGTTGGGATGGTCCACGAGGCAGCGCGTCTGCGAGACGAGTACGACACCGCCATCGCACGCATCACCGGTTATGCCCGTCCCCTGCTTACCGGCACGCTGATGACGCACAGCCTCTCCGGCACAGTCCAGGAGGTGTTACTGGCCTGCGCCTCACAACTTGAGCGCGTCATCGTGCTGGAAGGGCGCCCGCGCTACGAAGGACGCGAGGTGGCACGAGCCTTGAGCCAGCATGGCATAGCTGTCACTCTGATTAGTGATGCTCAGGCCGCCATTTTCTTGCCCCAATGCCGCGCAGTCGTGGTCGGGGCCGATAGCGTGATGGCGAACGGTGATCTACTCAACAAGGCCGGAACTGCCCTGCTGGCCTGGGCCTGTCAGGGGTATGGCATCCCCTTCTATGTGCTCTGTGAGAGTCTCAAGATCACGCCTCAGACCTGGACCGGCGACCTCGCCCAACTGGAAGAGAAGGAGCCTCAGGAGGTGCTGGCAGAGCCTATTCCCGGCGTCACAGTACGCAATTTCTATTTTGACCACACCCCTGCCAGCCTGGTGACGAAGTTTATTACGGAACATGGCATTCTGGAACCACACGACGTTGGGCTGGTCCCGTAGGGCGTGGCTGATGACGCCAACCATGCCCTACGGGACCAGCGGACCCCACTGGTCCTATATGTTTGGCGAATGGGACGAATATCAGTATCCTACATGGTAGAAAGGCTGATGACGCATTTAGGAAGTACGTAGTAGTTAGGGAGGGGAGTTGCATGCAAGCCGATCCTGAGCATCACAATCAGCCAGAGAGTGAGCCGGTACAACCTGGGCCGCTCGATACGAGCGAATTTGTGGACCCTGGCATTCATATCATTCGCAGCAGTACACCGCGCCCTCTTTCGTTCGGTCAGATGGTAGAGAGGAGCCAGCATCAGGGACGGCCAGAGTCGGAGGCGGGCGCGCCGTTTCCTATCGAGGCTCCTGGTGCCCCCCCTGTACCGGAGGAGTACGGCAGAGTGGACAGAGCGCTCAATATCCCGGAGGAGACTCCGTTGCCGTCGCCTCATCCACAGGAGGCGGTCGCCACGCAGGAGCCGGGAGAATTTCTCTGGCTGTTTGAGTACGGACCCGAGATGGATGGCGCGCTTTTGAATAGCCCCCAGAAGTGCGATGGCCTGGCTCTGCTCTATGGGCCGGCGCTGCTCAATGATTACCAACTTGCTTTTGGCGTCAGCCAGGGCAATCCCGGACACATTGTCGCCAGCATTGTACCCAGCAGCGAGCCGGGTGCTGCCGTGTGGGGCGTCTTGTACCGCATTCCGCGTCGCCTGGCCGACTCGCGCGCTGGAGAGCTTTCGTTGCTTGATATGGTGCATGCTACGCCGCTGCTTGATGGTGTCTTCGAGCGTGTGCATGTCGTAGTGCGGGAGATGCACCGGCAGCGCGATATTGCCTGTGTCACTTATCGCGCCTCAGTGGCGGCACTGAAGCATTTCTATGCCCGTCTGCTAGAGCGCCCGGCGGACGAGAACGCGTATATGCGGCGTCTCTTAGCGAGCGCCCGAAAACAGAATTTGCCGGACGCCTATCTTCAAGAACTCGCACGATGTACCTCCCCAGTTCAGGAGCAGGTCCCGCCAGCCGCGCCGCCTGTCAGGGTCGCGGCGCTCGAACAGAATACAGAGCCACTACCAGTCATAAGGGAGCAGGTAAGCAGGTTGCAGGACAAGGATACGGTGAAGCAGAAAACACACCCAGGATGGCGCCAGGAGCGCTGGCTGATGGCCCTGGCCCTTTATATGGTGTTCTTATTGTTGGCAGTGCTTACCCTGGCGGTCATCCAGGGCCTGGGCTTCGGTCATGATGTTTTTACCGCCAGCTTCACCCCGCTGGGCATTCCCTGGTTTGTGCTGGTCTATGGGTTGCTGGGCGGCTGTGTGAGCAGCATGGTCACATTAGGAAGGCGCGCCTGGCCCCCGGTGCCCCCTTTTATCCTGGTGACATGGTTTATGCGTCCATTCATCGGGGTTGTGCTGGCAATGCTGGCCTACCTGGCGCTCGACAGCGGCTTCATTGTGATTGGCGGCCTGTTGATGCACCGGGATGCGCTGTACTCGCTGACCGGCGTGCTGGCGGGGTTATGCGAGGGCTGGGTCTTTTATAGGAAACGCGGCTAGCTTGCAAGCGGGACGATCCCGCAATCTGTAGGGGCGATGGCTTGCCTCGCCCGCGTG
>JBDTHH010000365.1:0-5066 GCA_039937055.1 Ktedonobacteraceae bacterium
AACAACGCAGACCTCGATCTGAAACAAGGCACCGCCTGGCAGGTATGGCATGATGAGGCGCGCAATGGCATTGTCGCTGCCCAAAAACGCCTGGAAGCGCTTGGTGTCTAGCGGCTCTTTCCTGTGCTGTTTTTGATTGTCCATGTTGTTATGCGGTCTGTGAAACATCTTAAAAGGAGAAATAGTATGTTACCTCTCTACAGAATACGCACACTTATTGCTGGTCATTTTTTTTCATCTGGCAGGCAGACGATCATAGGGTGGCTTGTGCTCACCTGTCTCCTGTTCCCGCTCCTGTCTGCCTGTGTCAGTCCTGCCTCGTCAGACAATCCTCCCGCAGGTGGTTCAACCAACCAGACATTAGGTGGTACCGCAACGAGCGCCACCACTTCTGCTTCGCCAACCCCTGCTTCCGGTTCTGTGACGCCGCTCAACATAGCCATCACGTATGCGAGCATTCAAATTATGATCATCGATGTTAAGCAGGCAAGTACCTTTACTGATGAGAAGAATCCTTCCCCTTCGGGCATTCTCCGTCTCGATCTCAAGGAGACAAATTCAACGTCCGGTACTGCGTATTGCGATTATACCCAGGTAGGGCGTCTGCTTTTGCCCGATGGCACGAATGTTGCTCCCTTCGCTACAGAGATTAATGGTGGCAGTATTGACGCGTCCATCGTACGCAACAACTGGGTCGACTTTCCGGTACCCTTGACTACAAAAGCCAGCCAACTGACGTTGCAACTGGGCAAAGATACCGAGGCACAGGAAATGATCCCCTTGACAGCCGGTGCAGATGTGAGTAAGTATACGGCAAAGAGCGTTAGCCCAAATGCGAAGATGACCTATGGAAAAATTGTCTGGACGGTTACTACCGCCACAAGTGAACTAAGCTATGGTGACAAACAAGCT
Organism: Ktedonobacteraceae bacterium; assembly: GCA_039937055.1. Classification (GTDB taxonomy): domain Bacteria; phylum Chloroflexota; class Ktedonobacteria; order Ktedonobacterales; family Ktedonobacteraceae; genus JALYTT01. The sequence continues at coordinate 913 of JBDTHH010000365.1, forward strand.
GACAAGGGCATGATGTTTGTAGTTGTCGACTTGAATGCTGATAACACAAGTTCGACGGCTGGCGGTGGCGACCTTGTTGGAGTGCGCTTAAAATCTGGCGACACAACGAGTCCAGCTCAGGAATTTTTGAACCCTGTTGCGGGCAACCAGACAAACGTGAAATCAACGGTCAGCTTTATAATGCCACAAGGTAGTACTAGCTTCACGCTCATCTTCCTACCAAGTAATGCCTATGGCATCACGACACAATCTTCAGTAGATTTCCAGATAGGGTAGAATCTTTATGCCAGGCAGGACATTGTGGTAGATCCCTACGAAGAGCTTATGCGAAAACTACTCTCAAGCGACTTGAGAGTAGTTTTCGCATAAGCTCTTCATGGCAAAGAAGTCAGGGGAGCTATCTGCCATATCATTGTTGCTGTTGCGCATCCTGATGGAAAGAGCTTCCCTCTTCTAGTTCATAGCCTTCTTGCGGAGCGGGCACCCAGTCGGCCTCAAGCGAGAGATCAGCGCTGGGGGGCGGCAACTCAGTAGGATAGATGCGCACAATAACCGAGAGTTCGCTCTCAGCTTTCCCACGAAAGATGCCATGAGTGGGTGGCACATCCGCGTAATCGCGCCCGATAGCCACACGGATATGGCGATCACCGGCCAGCATATTATTGGTGGGATCAAAGCCGACCCAGCCAGAACCCGGCAGGAACACCTCCACCCAGGCGTGCGTAGCGCCATCAGCAGAGCGACCTGTGTGCTCCCGCTGGTGAAACAGATAGCCGCTCACATACCGGCAGGGAATACCCAGCGAGCGCACCAACGCGATCATGATGTGGGCAAAGTCCTGGCACACGCCCCGGCGGATACGCAGTGCGTCATCGATGGGAGAATCAACGCGCGTATTTTGTTTGGCATACTCGAAAGTGGTATAGACGGCAGCATTAATATCCTGAACGACTGTCAAAGGATCGTCCCGTCGCCTTATCTGCAATTCAGCAATGAGGCTGGAAAGGAGTTCTGTTGGCTGAGTAAAGTGGCTGGGATGCAGGGTATCCCAATACTCGTCATCCGCCGTCAGCGCATCTAGCCCATCCCAGGCGGCGGGCGTCAGGCCCTCAGGCAAGGGGGGTGGAGAAGACAGTTCAACAATCGTCTCCGCCGTGATCGTCAGGTGGTTATGGCGGTTGGGCACATCAAAATGATGCACCCGGTTGCCGTTCTCGCCGCGATAATTGAAGATCTGCGCCGCCGGACTGGTTTTCAGGCGAAAGTCGAGGCAGCGCTGTGGTCCCTCGCTGCGCGGTTGGATGCGCACCTCCATTATACTCTCGCTGATCGGCGCGCTATAGCGAAATTTTGTCGTGTGGCGCACGGTATAATACATCTTGCCTCTTCCTCTCGCGTACGGCCTCTCAGGCTTGTCTGGATGCGCGCTCCGCCAGGACCACCTCAATGGGATAGTCCATATAGCCCTGATAGATAGCCTTGTGGATCTGTGAGCACTGGCGCTGAATATTCTCCAGATAGGCATGGACATCCTGAATGACATCTTCTACCTGATCATATTCCAGTGCGGAACGCAACCGCCCCGCCAGGCGTTCAATACGGCCAGGACGCCGGGTACGTGTGGCCCGCGCGATAGATTGTAAGCCCGCTTGCAGCATGCCAGCCGCGAAACGGATTGAACGGGGCGACTCTGGATTGAACAGGAGAAATTCGGCAATGCGCTCAGGCCGGATCTGGGCCGCGGTATACACCTTGCAATAGGCCTCAAACGAGGCGCAGGAGCGCAAGAGCCCCACCCAGTCCTGATAATAGTTGAGATGGTCGATGGTCGCTTGAATATCCGCTAGCTCACTCTCAAAAAAAGTTTGAAAATGGACATCGATGAGCGTCGCGGTAGCAGAGGCACGTTCGATAAATTTTCCCACGCGGATAAAATGCCACCCCTCGCTGTGATTCATCGTAGCATCAGTAATCCCCTGAAAAAGCTGCACGCCCTCCTTGACGTTGCTGAAGAAGACATGGGGCTTGGCGAACCAGAGTTCGTCGATACTGGTCTGCCTGATCTGTAGATAGAGCCGATTGATCTGTTCCCACATTTCTGAGCTGATCTGCTCACGCACTTGCCTGGCGTTCTCACGAGCAGCGGCGATGGAATAGCCAATTGAGGTTGGGGTGGAGGTCTCGAAAGTGAACAACTCTGTGATACTATAGGAACTATCGATCTTGTCATCGGTAGCGGGAGTACTCAGACTGGCGCGCAGGCGCTGCCAGCGCGGCTGTTCCTCTTGCGTGCTATGGTCAAGCATTTGATGCAAACTGACATCAAGGAGCCGGGCAGTATGTTCAGCTCGCTCCAGGTAGCGGCTCATCCAGTAGAGATTATCTGCGACCCTTGAGAGCATAGCCTCTATCCCCAATCCTTTCACTGCGTGCCTGCATCCCTGTTTGGCTAAACGCCTGTTTTTATGTGTAGAGCACCCAGGTATCTTTGCTTCCGCCCCCCTGAGAGGAATTGACCACGAGCGATCCGCGCTGCAGAGCGACACGCGTCAGGCCACCGGGTACGATAGTCACCTGGTCACTGTGCAGAATAAAAGGACGAAGATCGACGTGGCGTGGCTCTATCTGATCCTCCAGAAAGCAGGGCGCGCGCGAGAGGGCCAGGGTGGGTTGAGCGATATAATTGCGAGGATCGGCGATGATGCGCCGGCGAAACTCCTCGCGCTCCTCAGCCGTGCTATAGGGTCCAATAAGCATACCATAGCCGCCGGATTCGCCTACCGCTTTGACGACCAGCTTGTCCAGGTTCTCCAGCACGTACCTTCGCTGCAGATCATCGCTCAGCAGATACGTTTCAACATTTGGGAGGATGGCATCCTCATCCAGATAATAACGGATGATCTTAGGCAGGTATGCATAGATGGCCTTGTCGTCCGCCACGCCACTACCAATTGCATTGGCGAGCGCGACATTGCCAGCCCGGTACGCATTGAACAGGCCGGGGACACCCAGCCTGGAGCCGGACTTAAAAATCAGGGGATCGAGATAATCATCATCAATGCGGCGGTAGATGACATCGACCCGACGCAGGCCGTCGGTGGTGCGCATATAGATCACGTTGTCGTGTGCCAGGAGATCGCGCCCCTCAACCAGCTCAATACCCATCTGACGCGCTAGAAAGGTATGCTCAAAATAGGCCGAATTGTAGACTCCCGGTGTAAGTAGGACAATGGTGGGATTGGGCTGGGCAGGCGAGGCCAATGAGATAAGCGTATTGAGAAGAGCCTGCCCATAGTGCTCAATCGAGCGCACATCGTGGCTCACAAAGAGCGAGGGCAAAATACGCTTCATCACCTCCCGATTGGCGAGCATGTAGGAGACACCACTGGGCACGCGCAAATTATCTTCCAGCACAGCGAACTGGCCATCAGGGAGACGAACCAGGTCGGTGCCCCCAATCGAGACATAGCTATCCAGCGGGACAGTGACCCCACGCATCTCGTGCCGGTAATGATGGCAACTATAGACAAGTGCTCGTGGCACTACCTTATCTTGTAAAATATGCTCATCATGATAGATGTCTTTAAGAAAAAGGTTGAGCGCAGTAATGCGCTGTGTCAGGCCGCGTTCAAGCGTGGTCCATTCTTGCGCGGTGATGATGCGTGGCAAAAGGTCATAGGGCCAGATGCGTTCGGTGCCCTCATCATCACCATAGACCGTGAAGGTGATGCCCTGGTTCAAAAAAATCATGTCGGCATCCTGTTGAAGCTGATGGAGCACCTCAGCAGGAATCTCTAACAGGCTGTGAAATAACTTCTGGTAAGCAGAATGGGGATGTCCACCTGCGTCGAACATCTCATCATACACGTTTGCAAAATCGTAGTGAGTGAAAGGCGGAGGCAGCGCGGACTGCCTGGAGGTGTCAGGTATTATCATAGCAAAATCCCCGGAGCTTAAAAGCACACACGGCAGGGTATGAGGCACCATAGCCATGATCATCCAGCGCTGGTATATAGTCTAATACTAACTGGAAAGAGAGCGTGTTGTCAAGCCAAAGCGGGAGATTCTAACGTATAATACCTACAGAGATGTCGGCTGTGTGTTTTCGCAGGAAAGCCGAGAGCCATTATTAGCGAAGGAACCTGAAATACCAT
>JBDTHH010000366.1:0-10610 GCA_039937055.1 Ktedonobacteraceae bacterium
CCTCATTCCACATCGGCGCCGCGCTCAACTTAAATATGACCGAGGAGGAGAGCGAACGCGAGTTTGAGAAGTACCGGCGCAAGCTAGAGGCAGGCGCGGACTTCATCATGACCCAGCCAATCTACGAGCTGGCACCCCTGGCACGCTTCCTCGACCGCGTAGGCACGCCGCCCATTCCGGTCATCCTGGGCTGCATCCCACTCTACAGCTCGCGCCACGCGGAATATCTGCACAACGAAGTCCCTGGGATTACCATCCCTGATGTTGTACGCGCACGCATGCGGGCCGCAGGCGACCATGCTCATGAAGAGGGTCTCACGCACGCGCAAGAGCTGCTAACACAGACGCGCAGCATGGTTCAGGGTGTATACCTCATGCCCTCTTATGGACGCTACGATATCATCGGTAAGCTCACGGAGATGCTGCGAGAAGAGCAGGTGGTAAGTTAGCAGCCGTCTCCGTAGGGCGCGGCTTGCCTCGCTGTCCTGGAACAACCAGGACGGCGAGGCAAGCCACGCGCTACGGAGATGTCAAAGCCAGCCATTTTCGATTGCTTGCTGGATGACGCAGGCGTACACGGCGCCCTGGATGCCTGTGCGCCGGTACTTTTCGAGACAGCCGGCGAGGACGAGCAGGCCGGTATCGCGCAGGTTGGAGCGCTTGCTCCGTGCGGCCATGCGCAGCAGACACTCGGCCGCGAGGGAGTTCTCGATCAATGGTTGTTCGCGCAGGGCCAGGCGGCCTTCGGTGGCGGCATTCTCGGGATAGTCATAGAAGAGACCCTGCTGTTCGTCGAGCAGTTCCCGGCAGGCAAAATGCATCAATTCGATGGCCATGTCGAGGTGGATGCGCTGGCCATGACGATCGTAGGCATCGAGGAGCGCGCGCGTCATCCATACCTGGTCTGCCAGTTGCCCCGGCAGATCGGCGTGTTGATGAATGGCATAGTGGCACATGCTGCCATTTGGATGCACCATGTGCTCGCATAACCAGTTGAGAGCCTTGAGGGCCTTTTCATCCAGCGAGGGATCGTTGAGCACCCTGGCGCCCAGCAGATAGGACGAGATCATACGCGCATTCCAGGAGGTGTAGACTGTCGTATCGACCGGGGGAGCCTGCCACGAGGCGCGCGATAGCCCCGATTCGTAATACTCCTCGTCCGCGCCCTGACTCCCGCTAAAGACGCCCGCCTTCGGCTGCCAGAGAGTGGTATTGATGTAGTACAGGAGGCGATGCGCGATATCATACCAACGGTGCGAGCGGCTCTCCTGGGCGGTGAGCAATAACAGGCGCAGCAGCGCGGCATTCTCATCAAGCATCTTCTCGGTATGCGGCATGCTCCAATCGCTGGCGGCTGAATAGCGGAAGAAGCCAGCGTCCTCTTTATCCCATAACCCTCCCTCATACATCTGCTCAAGCGAGTAGCAGACCATTTCCAGGCCACCTGGCTCGCCGCGTTTGGACAACATCAGCAGCAGTTCCAGAGCGTCGGGATGGGGGAATTTGAGGTGTGGGTGAATTTTGAAGCCGCCGTAATCCTCGTCGTAGAGATCGCGCAGCACAGCCCCTGCCTCCTTCGGCAGGTCCACCAGCATCGTGCGTTCATCTTCAAGCAACGAGCGTAGGCCCGCGCGCGGTAGCACCTGGCTCAATTGGCGTGTAAAGCGGCGTTCGCGCAATTCGCGCACCTGCTGCGCGATCTCCTCACGTTTTTCGCTATAATAGCGCTGCACGTGTCCGAGGTAGTAGAGCATCTGCTTCGGCGGCACATAAACGCCTCCCCACAGGATCTCACCCTCGGGCGAGAGCAACACAACACTGGGCCAGCCGTTCTGATTGTAGCGCTGGCTCACATCGGGGCGGAAATCGCTATCGACGCGAATGGGCACATAGTCATGGTTCAGAATAGCGATAATGCTTGGTTCAGAGAGCGTGGTCTCGTCCAGAATGTGACACCACTGGCACCAGGACGAAGAAATAACCAGAAAAATCGGCTTATCCAATTGGATAGCTTCTTGAAATGCCACCTGTCCCCATGGCCGCCACTGAATCTCGGCAGCGCGTTGGGTACGGGGGGAAAACCGAAAGGGCGCGGTTACACTAGCAGATGACCACCCTTGACCGGTAGCCATATCACCACTCATAGAGACCTCCTCCTACGCATCAAATACTTTCCAATATCTCCACCTATAAATAAAGAGAACCGCGATAAAGAGCACAAGGGTTTGAGAGTAAAAAGTTCGTGCAAATAAGTATACCATAACGAAGCGAGAAATAGAACGGCCTCGCCGGATTATTTGACTTAGCCGAACCCGTATGCTACACTTTATATGGTTAGAAATAGGCCCATTCTTAACCGCAACTATTGAGAAGTATAGACACAGAAGGACAGACGTTACAAAAGAAAAAGGGAGGTTCAGCCTATTAACAGAGATCTTCGGGGGAATGACCGTCCGCGCGAGACACGGGTAAACGAGCGCATCCGGGCACGCGAGGTGCGCTTAATCGATGAGAACGGTGAGATGATCGGAGTAATGGCTCCCATGCGTGCGCTTGATATTGCTCGTGAGAGAAACCTCGACATCGTTGAGATTTCGCCCAATGCTTCGCCGCCCGTCTGCAAGTTGATGGACTATGGCCGCTTCAAGTATGAACAGGCAAAGCGAGAGAACGAGGCGCGCAAGAATCAGAAAACCATTACGCTGAAAGAGATCCGTATGCGTCCGCGCACCGACGACCATGACATCGATGTGAAGACGCGCAAGATTCAAGAGTTTCTGGCCGAAGGCGACAAAGTGCGGGTGAGTGTGCAGTTCCGCGGAGCGGAGTTGCGCCACCCGGATATTGGCCGCAAGTTGCTGGACGAGATCGCAGAGGAGTTGAAGGGCACGGCAGTGATCGAGCGCACTCCCTTGATGGAAGGGAAGATGATGTCGATGATTGTCTCCCGCGCTCCTGGCTGGGAGCCACCCAAAAAGCACACCCCGGCACCCCTTGTGAGCAAACGCGAGACAGCGGCGAGAAACGAGAACGAGACGGCAGCTCCTGCATCCAGCCCCGCGCCCGTACCCGAGAGCAGCGAGGCGGTAGAGACTCAAACGAGCAGCTAACCTCTCTGCGGGCCCGATGGATGAGTTGGCTTTCCCACTCACCGGCGAAGGCAGACCCGCCCATCCCGCTAGAGACGACACTCTGGGGTAGTTCTTACTGAACTACCCCTTTTTGTTTCGCTTCGCACACAGCGAGGGGGGATTCGCCCCTAGAGCGATATATAAGAGGATGACCGCGATCAACTATTTGCGATAAGATATAGCATAAAGAAGAAATGCCGGAATCGGTAATATTGGAGGTCAAACGGTGAGTAACTATCAGGACCCTAGCTGGTATGAGCACCCGGAACAGCACAACGTGCAACCCTCATCTTATCATGAACCCGATCCATTTTCACCCTACGCGCCAGGGTATGGCGGCCCTGTAGGTCAACAGCAAGGGCTGGCTGCTCCAGCTCCCAACACCGGAGAGCGCCTGCGGCGCGCCCTGCGCAGGTTCGTGGTGACAGCCGCGTTACTCATCATCGCTTTTCTGGCCGGCTGGTTCAGCCACCAGTTTTTCTCCAATACGGTGGCTTTCAATACAAACAACCAGTCGCAGGCCTACGCCAATCTTTTCCAGCAGGCCTGGACCCTCGTCGATCAAAACTACGTTGATCGCAAGGCCGTAGACTATAAACAGATGTCCTACAACGCCATCCAGGCTATGCTCGGCACACTGAAAGATACGGGTCACACGCGCTTCCTGACCCCCGACCAGGTGCAGGCCTTCAACCAGTCGCTCAGCCCGACACTCGTGGGCGTCGGCATCTATATTCGCCAGGACCCGACGACGAAGCAGATCTCAGTGATCAGGACCTTCCCCGGCTCGCCCGCCGAGAAGTCCGGCCTCAAAGGTGGCGATATCATTACCGCCGTCAACGGCACGAACGTGGTTGGCAAGGACATCGATACGGTGAGCAAGCTCCTGCATGGGCAAGCGGGGACCAGCGTCTCGATGACGATCCTGCGGCCCGCGACCAAACAGACGCTGACCTTCAGCATGCAACGCGCGCAACTACAGGTGCAGAACGTGATTCTGCACTACATTCCAGAGAAGCATATCGCGCATATCCAGGTGGTGCAATTCGCCGATGGCGTCACCGACCAATTGAAGGCCGCGCTCATTCAAGCCAAAAAGATGGGGGCCACCAGCGTCATACTCGACCTGCGCGGCAACCCCGGCGGCCTGCTCCAGCAAGCCATCGACACCACCAGCCTGTTCATGCAGAGCGGCACCGTCTTTATCGAGCAGGACAGCAACGGGCAACGCACGCCCTACAAGGTATCAGGCCAGCCCGTTGATACACACATCCCAATTGTGGTGCTCGTCGATCACGACACGGGCAGCTCGGCCGAGATCGTCTCCGGCTCGTTGAAAGAGAATAAGCGCGCCATCATTATGGGCACGACCACCTTCGGGACAGGTACCGTGCTGCAGCAGTTCCAGCTCGCCGATGGCTCAGAACTCCTGCTGGGCGTCGGCGAGTGGCTGACACCCAACGGGGAATTTATTCGCGATCGCGGCATCACACCCGATATCACCGTGCCCCTGACAAAGAACCAGAACCCGCTGACGCCCGATACCGAGAACCTGAACAACATGACCTACCAGCAAATCCTCAACAGCGGCGACGCACAACTTATCCAGGCCATGCAATACCTGGAGAGGCACCCGTAGGGACGATGGCTTGCCTCGCCCGCGTTCCAAGGACGCATCCGTAGGGGCAATGGCTTGCCCATTGGTTGATACAAAATCGGGGGAGATCTGATAGAGGGGGCGAGATGGCGGCCTTGGAACAGGGCGCAGGCCAGCGGCGCCCGTACACGAAAGAGAATGCCGCTGGCTGCCAGATGCTGGTCCAGGATCGGAAAGCCTGGACCAGCATCTGGCTCTTTTCGTGTACGGGCGCCGCTGGCCTGCGCCCTGTGACCCGACGCGCGGCATGCCCCCTCTATCGGATCTCCCCCGATTTTGTATTAACGAATGCAGCTTGCCTCACTCGCGGAGGCCTCCACAGGCAAGGCAGGCCATCGCTCCTATGCGGATTGTGCCGCCTGGTAATACTTGCTGGTGGGGAGATGGCCTAGATAGGGCGCGATAAAGCTGGTGGCGGAGACGATCTGCTCCAGGTCGATGCCGGTCTCAATGCCCATGCCGTGAAGCATGTAGAGCAGGTCTTCGGTGGCCAGATTGCCGGCGGCGCCGGGCGCGTAGGGGCAGCCACCCAGACCACCCGCCGAGGAGTCTACGATATTGATGCCCATGTGCAGAGCCGTCAGCACGTTAGCGAGGGCAGTGCCGCGCGTGTCGTGGAAGTGGACCGCCAGGCGCGTTACGGGGATGGTACCCTCGCTGAGCAGCAGGTGGAGTACATCTGCCACCTGATTGGGAGTCGCCACACCAATCGTATCACCCAGCGAGAGTTCGCCCACGCCCATCTCCAGCAGGTCCTGCGCCACGCTGAGCACGCGACGTGGATCGACCGCCCCTTCGTAGGGACAGCCGAAGACTGTCGAGATGTAGCCACGCACGCTCACGCCTTCGCGGTGCGCGCGCTCCACCACGGGCCGGAAGTTCGCCAGGCTCTCAGCGATCGTAGCATTGATATTATGGCGCGTGAAACTCTCGCTGGCGCCGGTAAAGACGGCAACCGAGCGCACACCCGCCGCCAGGGCACGCTCCATGCCCTTCAGGTTGGGCACCAGTACTGAGTATTGCGTGCTGGGACGCTGCACGACACCCGCCATCACGGCGCCGGCATCGCTAAGCTGCGGGATCGCGCGCGGGTTGACAAACGAGGTGGCCTCGACGACCGGGCAGCCGGCCCCGGCCAGCATGTTGATAAACTGGATCTTCTGTGCGGTCGGGACCAGCGCCTTCTCGTTCTGCAAGCCGTCGCGCGGGCCAACCTCGACGACGCGCACGGTTCGGGGCAGCGTATCCAGCAGCGATGCTACACGCTCCATCGCTCAGGCTCCTCTCACATAGCGCGGAGATTGCTCAGACGCGGGTTGATCCGCGTGCTGCCGCGTCTGCTCATCGCTGGGCGGGGCCAGCAAGAGTGGTTCCGGCCGGGTCTCGATCTGCTTCGGCTCATCAGGCTGCTGGCGCTCGCGCTCCACGCGTACCTTGGTAATGCGGCGACCGCGCGTTGCCAGCACGGTAAAGGTCACCTGCTCAAAGGTGATGGTATCGCCCGCAACAGGGATTTTGTCGAGCTGGGCATACAGAAAGCCGCCCAGCGTCTCGTAGTCCTCGTCGTCCAGGCGCAGATCCAGCAGATCGTTGAAATCGTCGATGTTGATCTTGGCATCGACGATGTACTCATCTTCGCTGACGCGCTCGTACAGGTTCTCCTCGCGGTCGTACTCGTCCTTGATATCGCCCACAATCTCCTCCACCAGATCTTCGATAGTCACGAGACCGGCGACCGAGCCGTATTCATCGACGACAATCATCATATGTACGCGCTTCTGGCGAATCTCGCGCAACAGGTCATCGAGCTTCTTGGTCTCAGGCACGAAGTAGGCCGGGCGCAGCAGATCGCGTATCGGGTGCTGGTTGTGACCCTGGCGCAACTGCTTGAGCATATCCTTGGTATAGAGCACCCCCAGGATATTGTCGATGGACTCCTCATAGACGGGGATACGCGAGAAGCCGCCTTGCAGGGCCAGGTCCACCGCCTCATCCACGGTGGCATCGCTCTCCAGGGTCACCATGTCGATGCGCGGCACCATCACCTCGCGCGTGGTGGTATCGGCGAACTCGAAGATGCTGTGGATCATCTCGGTCTCTTCCTCTTCGAGCACGCCCTCCTCCTCTCCCACAGAAACGAGCAGGCGCAGTTCTTCCTCGGTGACGAAGGGGCCGGGCAGCTTTAAGCGACCGCCGAGCAGGCGCGCCAGGGTCGTCGTTAGCAAGGTGAGCAGTCCCACAATCGGCCGCAGCAGCCAGGCTGTACCACGCACAACGCCAACCAACGCGCGCGCCCAGCGCAGCGGGTTCTGCACGACAGCCGTCTTTGGCGTGATCTCGCAGAAGATCAAGACAACTGAAGAGATGAGCACAATCGCGATCACTTCACCCAGAGCGGATGAGAAGCGCAGGGCCAGCACTGTTGCCATGCTGGCGGCCACGATGACGGCGACACTGTTCACGATCAGGATCGTCGTGAGGAAGATATTGGGCTGTGCGAGCAGGCGCTCGATCACGGCCGCCTGCTCATCGCCTTCCTCAACCAGGTTCTTGAGCTTGATGCGACTGACGGAGGTAAGGGCTGTTTCGGCGGCCGAGGCCAGGGCACAGAGGATTAAGGCCACGAGCAACACGCCAAATTGCAGCCATGTCCCCGCGTCCAACTGAGGCATATGCAAGTCGATTCCGGCGGCTATAATGCATAAGCCATCGGCGTCCATGATGTTACTTACTCCTTTTCGCTCCCATCTGTAGGAGCGCCTTCTGGGGGATGCAGCATGCGCAACAGGCGCGCAGGCACACCGGCAACCAGCGCTCCCGGCGGCACATCATGGCGCACAACGGCGCCCGCGCCAGTATGGGCCTGCTCACCGATCGTCACGGGGGCTATCAACATGGTGTCACAGCCGATGAAGGCATGAGCGCCGATGGTTGTCGGATGCTTGCGCACACCGTCGTAATTGACGGTGACGGTGCCCGCGCCGATATTGACATGCTCGCCCAGCGTGGCATCACCCAGATAGCTGAAATGATGCACATCGGTCTCCGCGCCAACATACGAATTCTTGACCTCCGCGAAGTTTCCCATACGTACACCACGCGCCAGGTGGGTTCCAGGGCGACAATGGCTGAAAGGGCCTATACTCACCTCATCTTCGAGGATGGTCTCTTCTAAGGCCGAATTACGCACGCTACAGCGGTCTCCCAGGACGGATTGCGCGATGGTTGTGCCTGGACCGATGTGGCAGGCGGAGCCGATACGCGTCTGACCTGTAATCATTGTAGCAGGCAGAATAACGGTATCGGCGCCGATGGCGACTTCGGCATCGATATAGGTGGTGGCAGGATCGATGATGGTCACCCCAGCATACATGTGGCGCTCCAGAATGCGCTCTCGCAGCAGGCGCTCAGCGGCGGCCAACTGTACACGGTTATTGATGCCAACGGTCTGATCGAAACTGCCGCTCACGGTGACGACCAGGCGTTGCTGGGAACTGGCGATGGCGACGACATCCGTGAGATAGAACTCGCCCGACGGGTTGCGTGGTAAGGCTTGCAGTGTAGGCCAGAGCCAGGCGCGGTCGAAACAGTAGACGCCAGAGTTGATCTCCTTGATGCGCTTCTGCTCCTCGGTCGCGCGCTTCATCTCCACAATCGCCTGCACATCTCCATCACGACTGCGCACAACACGGCCAAAGTCAGACGGCTGCTCGGTACAGGCGGTGAGGAAGGTCACGGTTGCGTGCCGTGCCAGGTGTTCGGCGAGGATAGCCGCCAGCACCTCGCCCGTGATCAGCGGGGTATCGCCGTAACAGACCAGCACCGTTTGCGGCGGCGGGTCGAGCGCATCAACGGCCACTCGTGCCGCCAGCAGGGCATCAGCGGTGCCGAGCCGCTCGTGCTGGATAGCATAGGAGCAGCGTTCTCCAAGGGCTGTCTCGATCTGCGCGGCTTCCTCGCCAACGACGACGATGGGACGATAGGTAGTAGTGGATAACACAAGAGGAGCAAAGGCGGAGACGGAAGGGATAGCTTCGATAGCGTTGAGCACGTGCCCAATCAGCGGCACTCCTGCCAGAGGATGGAGCATCTTCGACAGAGTTGAACGCATCCGAGTACCCTTGCCTGCCGCCAGCACTACGGTCGCATATGTATTCATAACGGATTCACGAATCCTTTTTCATTGTCTTGATTTTTTATGGGGGGGAAGGAAAGGTAGCGCAGCAGATGTGAGGGAGGCCGGTCCATACCAGCCAGGCTCAAGGTATCCACTGCTACCTCTCACAGGAGTTACTGGCTCGGGCGCCTGGATTCGAACCAGGGATGCCGATTCCAAAGACCGGTGCCTTACCGCTTGGCGACGCCCGATTATCTAGCAGCCTACAACCGCAGGCATGTTGCGATTATATCATGCCGCAAAGGCATTGACAAGATGTCATTTCCTTGTCAGAAAATGATTAGCTGTATCAGAGACCTTCCCTCTTTACGCTTGATACTACCATGATCGCGGCTTTTTGACATGGATACCGAATATCTTGTAAATCCCTCTTTTCGATGTATCATTAATTTGTATTGCCGCATATAAATCTGTATGCCGAATAAGGTGAACACATTGTATCTACCACAATGGTACAAAGGAAATAGATTACCCTGGAGAAAACTAATGCCTTACAAAGACAAAAGCCGATATCAGTCCGAGGAGTATAAAGAGTATCAGCGAAACTATCAGCGTAGTTGGCACCAACGCCACAAGGCTAAACGGCTCGCCAGAATGTACGAGAGAAAGGCGGCTATCCACAACTACATCCAGAATATGAAAAATCAATTGCACTGTGTAGATTGCGGTCAGCGACATCCAGCGACCCTACATTTTCACCACCAGAACTCAGAGGACAAAGTGTTTAACATTGCTGATGCAGCCTATAAGGGGTTTAGCCTCGATAGGATCGAGAAAGAAATCGAGAAGTGCATCGTCTTATGTGCCAACTGCCACGCTATTCGGCACTACAATATGCGAAATAAACAGCAAACCAGCCCTGGTATCGCTGGGGAGTTCGAGGATCTCAGTGCCCTACTGGCCGTCAGTCCAGAAGAGGAGGATGCCTACAAACAGGCTTGACCGGCAGGCTACAAAGCACTATACTCCTACCAGAAACACGCACATCACCGGGAGAAGAGTCGAGGGAGCGGATTCATGCAGCAGCCTTCTAACATTGTCGAGATCCCCCAATTTACCAGCCTCGCTACCTTCGCGCTGAACCTGGCGCAAGCCTGTATCTCCTGGCGCGCACCAGAGTCAGGCGAGGATATCTTCGCCTATTTCGCTCACCTACCACACCACTCCGGCGATGAACATGGACTGCGAGCAACACTCATTCGCGAACGCATCTTACCGGCTTTCCACTATACACCCGACCAGGTTCAATATGAGAGCCGCGAACGCTTTGATCTGGCGCTGTGGAGCCACGACCAGCAGAACAAACGACGCATTGCCATTGTTGAGACCAAGAGTTCGGCGGTACGCAACCTGACCGCTATCCGCCGGGGACGCGAGGCGCCAGCGGAACAACTGGAACGCTATTTGATGCAGGCCGGGATCTATATGGGCATCTTAACCAACGGCGACGAGTGGCATCTTTTCGATTTTGCCGCCGGACGCGAGCCGTTGGCCTCCTTTAGCCTCATCGAACTTGCCAGCCTGTTACAACATGTGACGACGCCAGAAGATGCTGAGCAACAATTGCGCGCGCAACCACTCTTACAACAGGCGCTGGCGATTAACTTCTACTACCTGAATGCCAGGCGTTGGGAACAGACGGATG
>JBDTHH010000367.1:0-3193 GCA_039937055.1 Ktedonobacteraceae bacterium
GCGCCCATACTATGATCAACCTGGGGATTCTTCGTGACCAACTCTAGATCAAATTGCTGGAGGAGGAGCGAGGTGATGATCATCATCTCGTTGTTGGCAAAGTTCATACCGGCGCATTTATGGGTCCCGGCGCCGAAACCAATGATCGCAAAGCGATGCTTCCGGTCCTCTTCACGGCCAGGAGCGAAACGCAGGGGATCATATTTCTCTGGCTCGCTGAAGAGCGGCGCCAACTTCTGAGCGAGGCCCGGCGAGACCATCAGGTTCCAATCTTTGGGAATGCGGTAATCGCCAATCTCGATATCTTCCTCGGCTCGGCGCGCCAGGATATCGGCAGACGGATACATGCGCGTGGTTTCCTCCACCGCCCAGAAGATATGTTTGAGCGAGCTAAGCACCCTGGCACTGATCGGTTGATCAGAGGTCAGGTTCCCGGCAAGCTCCTGTTGGACCACGCTCAAATACTCAGGCGCCTGCAGGAGTTGAATGATGGTCCATGCCGCCTGCCCGACGGTTGTTTCGTGTCCCGCAAACATGAGACCCATGATCAGAGCCACGATGGCTTCATCTTCCATAGGGCGGCCATCTTTATACTGCGAGGTCGCGAAGTCCAGCAGGAAATCATCGTACTGCTCAGGATGGGCCCGGCGCTCAGCGATTAGCGGCCAGATCATTTCACGCAGCTTCTTTTTGGCGCGATCACGGCGAATAAACTTCGGCAACGGTAAGTTCGGCGGGAGGGCAGGATCGATGGCTTTGCCCAGAATAAGGTATAGCTTCCAGAAATCGGGCCCGATGCGGTCGCGGAAATCCTTGCCCATCAAGGCATGCGCGGCCACATTCTGCACAATCTTGGTAATGTTATCACGTAACTCCATCTCCCCCTGCTCTCCCAGCGAATCAAGCCACTGCTGCACTTCCAGTTGCATAATCTGTAGATACTTGACCATGCGCTCGCTCTTAAAGGGCTTGAGCAAGATAGGGCGCTGCTCAAAGTACACCTCTGGCGGCGCCGTAAAGCCAACCTCGCCCAGGGCCGCCTTCAAATAGGCATAGGACTTGTGCATACTGAGTTTCTTGTCAGTCTCCAGAAAGAAGGTCTGCTGATACTCCGGGCCAATCAGAAAAGCGACAGGTTGATTGACTAATTTAATGGCAAAGATAGGGCCATGTGTGTCATACCCTCGCTGGATCAGGTGGGTATGGTCTTTCATAAACTCGAAAAGGTTACCCACAACGGGAGGGCCGGAAAGCATAGGTGGTGTTGGCTTCAAACTTTTACTCCTTTGACCGCAATCCTCGGAAACCGACGGTATTGATATATTTATACCTACTTACCTTACATAATATCACAATATTGTCTGTTTCACCATGACAACATACACAGCCATCTGAGGTGCGGCCCTGCTACACATCGAAATAAGGGCGTCCTCTTTCAGAGAAGTTCGTCCCACTTCTTCCGAAAACCTCTTCTCTCTCCCGTTCACATATATAAGCCCATACGTGTAGCGTGGGCACAGCAATGTCGGCGGGCAAGGGGAGCCGAGGCCGATCCCCTGCGCGTATATTCTATTTTATCGAGAGAGAAAAAATTTGAGTAAGAAGCTGATTGCTCCACCCGTTAGCATGCGGGCACGCTTGATCGCGTCCCTCCCGTGTGTACTCCTGCTCCTGGTGCTCTGCTTTGAGCTTTTCAAGGGGCTGATCGCTGCTCATGCCGCATACCCTACAGTACCCAATACGATTTTCCTTGCTGGCACGCGCGCCGCCTTCACGATTACTACCGCCGGGACAGGCGGAAGCATCGCTTATAGCGTCACTGATCTCTCCGGCGCGACTATCACTACCAGCCAATCCGGCGTCACGAACAGACAGGCGAACCTCACCCTACCGACGTTAGGGAATGGCTATTATGTCTTAACTATTGATGATCATACTGTGCAGTCATCCGTAAGTCAGGCTATCTCTTTTGCTGTGGTAGCGCCCTTCGCTCCGGTCGCCGATTCGCCCTTCGGCGTGAGCGTGCATTTCACGGGCGGCAATAATCCCGGCCTGGCGCCGTTGATCGCGGGTATGGGGGTTGGACTGGTCAGGGATGACGCGTCGTGGGCCATGATCGAGCGCACACCCGGCCGCTACGATTTCGGCGCCTTTGATCCGTATATGCAGATGCTCCAGCAGAACAATGTGGCGCCGCTGCTGATCCTTGACTACAATGACCGCTTTTATGACAATAGCCAGACGCCTTACGATAGCGCGGGCTTCACGGCCTTCGCCAACTACGCGAAGGCGCTTGTGAGCCATTATGGTCCGCAACTGAAGGAGGTCGAGGTCTATAACGAGTACAATGCCCTGCTCTCCAACGGACCGTGCGCGCGCAAAGCCTCGTGCTATGTTGAGTTGCTGCGCTACACCTACCAGGCGATCAAAGCCGTGCGGCCAGATGTGACCGTCATCGGGGGCGCGGCTTTCGGCGTCGATCTCTCCTGGTTCGGCCAGGTCTTCCAGGCCGGGGGGTTGCGCTACATGGATGCCGTCTCCGATCATCCCTACACGGCCTTCTCGCTTGTCTCGCCGGAACTGGGCGGGACCCAGGATGATATGCTGAAACTGGGGAACCTGGTCAAGCAATACAACGGTGGCCGGCCGAAGCCCATCTGGATCACCGAGTTGGGCTGGTCCAGTTCCTTCATGCATGTCAGCGAGCGCGGCCAGGCGGACTACCTTGTGCGCGGCGCCGTCCTGGCCTTTGCGGCAGGCGTGCAAAAGTTTTTCTGGTATGACCTGCTAAACGATGGCAACGATACCACCCGAAATGAGCAGAACTTTGGCCTCCTGAGGCGACCCGATGCTGCCGGCCGTTACCAGCCGAAGCCCGCGTATGTGGCCTACGCCGTCCTCGCGCGCATGCTGGCCCACCAAGCGTTCGTCGGCAGCGATGCCGTCGGCTGGGGCGTCTATGACGAGCGGTTCACCAATAACCTCCGCGTACTCTGGTCGACGCCAGGCAACCGCACCGTAATCGTGACCAGCAACGATCCCGTGACCGTCACCAGCATGACCGGCGCTGTGCAGACCTACCGTCCAGCAGGCGGCCATTTCGCGCTCAACCTGTCGCCCGCTCCGGTCTACCTGCAAGGGAACGGATCTAAGGTGTCCTGGTGCGCTTTCTCGTGCTCGTGACCCCTTATCC
>JBDTHH010000368.1:0-4348 GCA_039937055.1 Ktedonobacteraceae bacterium
TGGCCTAAGGTTTCGCTTGAGACGGCGCTAGGAAATTTTCATGTTACCATGCATTACTTGCGCCACACACTTGAACCCACGTTGAACGCCAGGCAGAAATCCACTTTTATCCGCCGTAAGCCAAATAATTTCTACTGGTTTCAGATGGATGAAAGCTGGTGGACAGATGTGAGCGATCTAGAGAGACTCGTTGAGCGGGCGCGCGCATATGATCTCCATGAGGACCATCAGAAAGCCACATTTTACTATCGCAAAATCACAAATTACTGCAATCAAGGCTTTTTGCTGGAGGATGGATCTGAAGATTGGTTGCTTCCCTATCGTCGCCGTTACGAACATATTTACTCGCAGATGCTCATCCGTTTGATCCAACTCTATACCCAGAGGGACGAGCTGGAAGAGGTATTAGAGTATGCGTATCAAGCGCTGTCGCTTGATCCTTATAGTGAGATAGCAACGCGGGCCATCGTCAATGTGCATTTACAACAAGGGAATATTCCTCTTGCTCAACACAGGTTGGATGCTTTCTGGCATACGCTCCAACACGACCTGGGACTGCATCCAAACAAAGAGTTCTATATACTGCGCGAGCGCATCCGGGCGGCCATTGGCTAGTGGAGTGTGACATGCAAATTTTAAATGGCCCTGACAGGGGGGCTGGCCTCATAAGCCAACCCCCCTGGCCGGATCGTGGGCCATACACGCGTCTGTTAGTCCCAGTGCCAGTTAGTAATGTGCTCAGGGTCTTCGCCATGCTCCTGAATAAAGCGTTTATGCTCATCAAGGAGGGACTGATAGTAGCCAAGCCGTTCGCTCATACGAATGGCGACCCTCTGGTTGCTAGAAATGCTGGCAACGAGTCGAATTGCCTGCATCACGAGATGGTAGCGATCCGTCCTATTGCGCACCTGCATATCAAAAGATGTTGTCGTTGTTCCTTCCTCGCGATAGCCATTGATATAGAAACGCTTGACTCCGGAGCGCCCGAAAAGCAGTTGTTTAATCACTGAGGGGTAGCCATGGAAGTTGACGATCACAGGCGCGCGCGTGGTAAACAGCGCATCGAAGATCGCATTATCGCGGCCATGAGTATGATCTTCTTCCAGACCGAGAGTGAATAAATCGACAACGTTGACGACGCGCACACGCAGTTCAGGCATATCTGTCCGCAATATATGCGCGGCCGCCATTACCTCTACGGTTGGGTTATCTCCAATGCCCACCAGCACGACATCGGGATTAATCCCATCATCTGTACTGGCCCAGGACCAGACAGAAGCGCCGGCGCGACAATGCGCAATCGCATCGGTGAGATTCAGCCATTGGGGCAATGGGCGTTTCTCGGCAATAATCAGATTGATCCGACTATCCCGGCCGCGTAAACAATGATCGAGCGTGTATAACAAGGAATTGGCATCGGGAGGGAAGTAGACACGCGCGATCTCCCCTTTTTTATTGACAATGGTATTGATAAAGCCAGGATTCTGATGGGAGAACCCATTGTGCTCCTGCCGCCAGAGAGTGGAGGTCAGCAAGTAATTTAACGAGGGCACCGGCGGGCGCCAGGCCAATTCTCCCGACATCTTGAGGAACTTGGCGTATTGATCCATCATCGAGCTAATAATAGGGAGAAACGCCTCGTAGGAAGGGAAGAGGCCATGTCGCCCTGTCAGCAGATATCCCTGGAGCCAGGCCTGGCACATGTGTTCACTGAGTACCTCCAGCACTCGTCCTTCTACCTTGCTAATATGATGGTTAAAATCAGGGACAGGCCACTGATAGTTCCGTGAAGTAACCTCTAACACCACACCCAGCAGGTTGGACTCAAGCTCATCAGGGCAGAAGATCCGAAAGTTCGTCATATTCTGTTTAATGACATCTTTCAGATAGTGGGCTACCGGTGTAATATTGCTGCAAAATGCATCCCGGTTACTTACCTCATAGAGAGAGAGATCGGGGAGATCCAGATCACGATGGATGTGGCCGCCAAAGGTATGTTTGTTGCGACCCATACAATGATCTCCCTGGGGACAGAGGGTTAACAGATCGCGGTGTGGACGCCCATCCTCATCAAACAGTTCTTCAGGGTGATAGGAATGCAGCCATTCTTCAACGGCTTGCAGAGACTGAGGATTATTCTTTAAATCCTGAGCTGGTACCTGGTGAGAACGATAGGATCCTTCTACCGGTTGACCTTTGAAGTCCTTAATACCGGTCCAGCCTTTAGGAGAGCGCAGAATGATCATCGGCCAGCCTGGCCGCGAAATAGGCTGACCAGAACGCGCGGCCAGTTGAATATGGCGGATAAGCTGATACGCTTCATCCAGCGCCTTCGCCATAGAAGCATCCCCACCCTCGATCGCGTCGACAATCCGCACATGATAGCCATAGCCGCTGAATAGCTGCATCAACTCAGCCTCGCTCATGGTCCCAAAGATCGTGGGATTGCTAATTTTGTAGCCGTTCAGGTGCATAATCGGCAGAACCGCCCCTGATTCTACGGGATTGAGAAACTTATAGCTATGCCAGGAGGCAGCCGTAGGACCTGTTTCGGCTTCGCCATCCCCCACAATGCACACCGCAATGGCATCTGGATTATCCATCACCGCTCCAAAAGCCGTGGCCAGAGCATAGCCTAATTCTCCACCCTCGTGGATAGTTCCGGGTACGCCTGGAGAGAGGTGGCTGGGAAAACCGCCTGGCCAGGAGAAGCGCTTAATAAGCCTGGCGAGCCCGGCTTCGTCAAGAGTTAAATCTGGATAGAAGTGCTGGAGCGAACCTTCAAGATAAAGGTTTGCCAGGTTAGCAGGGGCTCCATGGCCAGGGCCGGTGACCAGAAACATATCCAGATCATAATGAACTATCAATCTGTTCAAATGAGCGTAGATCATATTGATGCCAGGACATGTTCCCCAATGTCCAAGCAGGCGGGCTTTAATGTGCGCTGGCTGGAGCGGTTCTTTGAGGAGGAAGTTGTCCTGCAGATAGATTTGAGCTGCTGCCAGATAATTTGTCGCCCGCTGATAACGGGCAAGGACCTTCAAGTCTACTATTTTCTGTCTGGTAGCCTCTGGATGCAGCTTAGAGCCAGAAACGCGAACTGCCATGAGATTGTACCTTTCATAGTATAGAGAAAAATCAGACGTTTTTCTCAAAACATGGTTTACGGCCGAAGCACCTTTCTTCAGAACCATGGAAGGTTCTCATTGCCTGAGTCTTATCCGGGCTGTAAAAGGAGGCCCCTCCCGGCAAAGTGCGAAGAAAGTGCGAAACTGCTACGAAGGAAGAGCGGGTATCTTCAGAAGGAAAGCAAAAATCTCATACTTTGAGGAGGGAAGATAATGTCATCAGAGGCAACTTTATCTGGAATGCACAGTACACCGGCTAATAGGAGCACTTCAACACATGGGTACAGTGGTGGAGAGTTCTCAGTAACAGACTATGCTGAAGAACAGGCCAACACATTTGGCAGCGATGCTAACGAGGGAGGCGCTGTGCAGGTTAAAAACGCCTATAATCCCTACGCAACAGCCCTGGCTGATATCTTTGGCCTGGATACGTAGGCGCAAAGACCAGTATCTGTAAAAATCTAACCTTCTCTCCTCGGCGATGTCCCCCAGGCATCCTGCAAAGTAGTGCAGGATGCGATTTGCCCCCTTCTGCGCATTGTCTTGCCACTGGTAAGTCATCGGTAAGTTCTATGCCCAAAATGACTCTTGTATTACAAATAATTCTTTGAGAGCTAGCGCTACAGTGAAAGTGTTAGATCGTTCAATGGAAGTTTGTAAAAGGAGAACGAAGGCATGGAAAAAATTGGCTTCCTCTATCCAGGGCAAGGCTCTCAGAGAGTCGGAATGGTAAAAGAGCTTTTACGAGATGGACCTGAGCTATTTGAGCGCTACATCACCCGTAGCCAGCAGGCAGCCGGGGTACCCATTATCCAGTACTGCCTGGAAGGACCTCTGGAGTCTTTGAGCCAGACACATGTAGTTCAGCCAGCCCTCTTTGCGTATTCGCTGGCTCTCACAGAGTATGCCCACCAACATGGCCTCTTCCCCGACATAGTAGCAGGCCATAGCCTGGGAGAATATACGGCAGCAGTAACTGCTGGGACCATCTCTTTTGAGGACGGACTCTCCCTTGTCTCTCTTAGAGGCAGGCTCATGGCACAGATTCAGAAAACACAGCCAGGAGCGATGGCCGCGATTATGGGACTGCCCAAAGAAGCCCTTGATCGCCTCTGTAGCACGATATCAAAGAGTGATCTGGTTCTGGTCACAAACTGGAATGCCCCTGGACAACTGGTAGTTTCTGGAGTAGTGGCCGGCGTAGAACAACTGATAGCCGC
>JBDTHH010000369.1:0-4812 GCA_039937055.1 Ktedonobacteraceae bacterium
TTCGTGTAGGGGCGCCGCTGGCCTGCGCCCGGTCCCTACGCGGTTCGAGGACGGCTCACCTATGCTATTGATTGACTACTGGCAGCGTAAAGCAAAAGGTGGACCCCAGTCCCGGCGTACTGGAGACCTGAAGCTCTCCTCCATGCATCTCAACGAGGGAACGGGTGATGGTCAGCCCCAGACCAGTCCCCTGAATGGCTCTGGTGGCGGCATTCTCGGCCCGGTAAAAGCGCGTAAAGAGTTGGGCCTGTTCTTCCCCGGATAACCCGATGCCCGTATCAATGACCGAAATGTGAGCAAGGGTACCTTTTATCTCAACAACGATCTCCAGATGGCCTCCCACGGGCGTATATTTGTGCGCGTTAGACAGTAAATTAGTAAGTACCTGCACCATCCGATTGGCATCGCCATAGACCATGAGTGCTGGATCGGGCAGATGCAGCGTCACATCCTGCTGTTTGGCAGCCAGGCTCAGGTGGAACGAGGAGCTCACCTCACGGATGAGCTGCACGAGCGGGAAGGGTTCACAGTGCAGGACGAGCTTGCCCGATTCAATGTGCGAGAGGTCAAGAAAGTCGTTGATGAGCCTGCCCAGGCGGTGCGCATTGCTGAGGGCAATGCCGAGGAACTCCCGTTGCAGCGCGGTAAGGGGGCCGACCTCTTCGTCGTGTAAGAGCAGGTCCACATAGCCTTGAATAGAGGTCAGCGGCGTGCGTAACTCGTGAGAGACCAGGGAGACAAACTCGGACTTCATGCGATCAACTGCGCGTTCATGCGTCACATCATGCCAGACGTAGAGTCGACCCATATAGGTCTGATCGACATTGGTGACGGGCAGGGATGACAGATCGAAATCCTGTCTCTCACGCCTCCCTTGCACCTGCTGCTCGCGAAAAATATGTTCCCGGTCCAGGGTGCTCCAGGACAGCCAGCGATCCAACGCCTCGCCGTCCACGAACAGCCCTTTCAGAAGCACCGTCAGTTGCGCAGGCGTCTGCGAAAGGACGGTGGTATCGTCTACGCCAAAGAAGCCGCTAAAGCGCGTGTTCACCTTCAACGGGCGTCCCCCAGGCGCGAGAAAGAGCATAGCCTCTTGAGAGGCATCCATGATCGCACGCAGTTGGCTTTTCGTACGTTCGAACTGCGCGTAATAGGTTTCCGCCCGCTGCAAGGCTCCTTGCAAGCGGACTTCACTGAGATGAAGCGCTCCTTCAATCGCTGTCTCCCTCTCGTCCACGTGAATGTCTCCTTTTCTCGCATATCACCACCTGGGTTTTCTGGCGCAGCGAGTGGGTACGGGTACACGCTGTGCTAGCCCTGGCGTATCCGCCGTTATGTCCCAGCATCTAACAGGCGAGCTATGCTTTGGAGCAAGGCCGCAGTATCGAATGGCTTCCCGATATGCATTGTACAGCCGGCAACCATCGCACGCTCTTCTTCAGGGGGCGAAACATGTGCAGTCACAGCAATAATCGGCGTGGTACGGAATTCAGGCATCTTCCGCAAGTGCTTGACCGCTTCCCAGCCATCGATATCTGGCAAAGACAGGTCCATCAGGATTAGATCAGGGTGGTGTAGTCTGGCCTGGGTCAAAGATGCCTGTCCGTCTTCGGCAAAAAAGAGACAGTAGCCCTGATCTTCGAGGAGTTGTTCCAGCAGCACACGTATATCCTCGCTATCGTCGACCACCAGAATGCGCTGTTTCTGATCGCCAGTCGTCAGTTCGTTCATACTTGCTCCTTGTATGTCTATTTGTTATAGTAGGACCGGGGCGCAGGCCTTGTCGGCGGACAAGAGGAGCCGAAGCAACGCCCCTACACGAAATGCCGCATCCGTGTGGGAACGCGCAAGCGAGGCCGGGGGGAGGTCTCCCAGGCCCAAGGGCTTGCCACACGGATGCGGCAAGCCGGGTCCCTACGCGGGTATCGTCAAACGTTGCAGTGTCGTGAGCATCACATCGGTTTTAAAAGGCTTCATCAAGTACGCGTCGGCACCCAACACATAGCCTATCGTCGGTTCTGAAAGCACAGTCAGCATCACGACAGGAATAGAGGCGGTCACCGGGTTGGCCTTCAAATGATGAAGCAATTGCCAGCCATTGACATCCGGCATCATGACATCGAGCGTGATGGCACAAGGATGCAACTCTTGCACCAGCGCCATCACTTGTGAGGAGTCTTGCACGCCAACGACTCTATAGAGCGTGTCCTTCAGGGCCTCTTTAATGAGGACGATGGCATCGGGGTTATCATCTACCACCATAATCAGGTTGTGGCCTCCACCTGGCGTTTCTTGTTGTGGAGATATGGCATAGATATCTTGCAGCACTGCTGGCAGGTCCCCACTAGAAGAGAGGGACGCCGTGGTAGCTTCCTCGTGCAAACGTGGAATATCCTGCTCAACGTAGTGGTGAGCCACCTTGAGTGGCAGTATCACCGTAAAGGTACTGCCCTGCCCTGGAATGCTGGCGACTGTCACCGTTCCTCCCAGCAACGTCGTCAACTGACTGACAATCGAGAGACCAAGCCCTGTTCCCCCAATCTTGCGCGTATAGCTGCCATCAGCCTGGTAAAAGGCTTCGAAGATGCGTTTTTGAATGGCGGGAGACATGCCAATACCGCTATCTTTCACAGCAATCGCCAGGCGTTCTTCCTGCTGATCTGAGACGCGCACGCGTGTCGCCGAGATCGTCACTTCTCCCTGCTCCGTGAACTTCAGCGCGTTTGACAATAGGTTGAGCAGAATCTGGCGCAATTTCAGCGGGTTGCTTTCGAGGAAATCCACCCCATCTTCAATCTCTGTTCTCACCACGAGGTGCTGGCTGAAAGCTAGCGACCCCGTCTCTTCGACCAGCGAAGTCAGCAGTTCTCGCACATCTACCCGGCTGTAGTTAACGACCATCCGACCGGCCTCGATTTTGGTCAGGTCCAGCACATCGTTAATCAAACTGAGCAAATGTTGACCATTTCTGAGGATGCGCTCCAGGTTGCTGCGCTGGCGCTGGTTCAAGCTGTCTTTTGCCGTATTTCCCAACAATATCTGGCTGAACCCGATAATGGAGGCCAGCGGTGTGCGCAATTCGTGTGACATTGTGGAGAGGAACTGATCTCGTACGCGATTGGCTTCTTCCAGCGCTGCATTTAAACCCGTCAATTCATCGCGCTGCTGCCGGAGTTCCCGGTTCGTGAGTTCCAGCTCATGGCGTATCACCAGCTCTTTGGCCTGATCCTGCAATCTGGCTTTGCTGATCCGCAGCGCCTCTTCAGTGCGTTTCTGATCGTCAATGTCTGTATAGGTGCCGACCCACTTGCTGACAGTGCCATGGGCATCCCGCAGCGGCAAGGCACGCCCCAGATGCCAGCGGTACATACCATCTGCCGCTCTCTTGAGGCGAAACTCAACCTCATAGCTGATTCCCTTCGCTACAGAACGGGCCCACATATCTCTACAGACCTGAACTTCAGCGGGATGGAATGCAGGGCCCCATCTCCGGCCTTGCGTCTGTTCGAACGTCGTGCCGGTATATTCAAACCACTGCTGGTTGCAGTAATCGAACCCTCCATCCGGTCGCGCGATCCAGACTATTTGTGGCATGGCATTGGCCATCAGACTGAGGTTTTCCTCGCTTTGGGCCAGCGCCTCCTGGGCTTTTTTCCGCTCATTGATATCTTTGAAGTAGACGGTAAGACCAGCATTAGAAGGAAGTACATGCACCTCATACCAGCGATCATGGGGTGGATAAAACTCTTCAACTTCAGTAACCACGCCTTCTACCATGGATTTATGATATTGATGATAAAATCCAGAACCGATGGCTTCAGGAAACACGTCCCAAAGATTTCTCCCGAGGAACTCTTCACGCTTCTTGGCCCAAAGAATCTCTGTCTGCGCGTTGGCAGCCGTGATGTGCCATGTCTTGTCTACAGAAAAGGCGGCATCGGTGATGCTCTCAAGGAGCGCACTGATCTGCCTCCTTAAGTCGTCAATCTCTTCTTGTGCTTGCCTGCGTTTCGTGGCTTGCGCTGTTTCACGCTTGCCAGGCAGGTGTGGCGCGGGACATTTCTGTGTCATGCCTGATACTCCCTCTGTCGTGCATTTCTCTCAGTTCTTCTATCGGTGTATGCGACAAAAAAAACAGCCGGCCCCATCCGCGTAGGGACCGGACGCAGGCCAGCGGCGCCCCTACACGAAATGCCGCGGCCGCGTGGAGGCCATATCTGTTACGAGGATGAACGGGGGTATTCCTGCAACACTTCTGTGACACAGCGGCGCAGCTCATCGGGGGTAAAGGGCTTGACCAGATAGCGCGTGCCCCCACTCTGGAGCCCCTGCTCGATTTCGGCGGCCTGTCCTTTGGCCGAGAGGAAAATAATGGGAATGGCGGCGGTCGCTGGATCGGCGTGCAGGTGACTGGCCACCTCCAGGCCCGTCATCTCAGGCATCATGATATCCAGAAGCACCAGATCAGGCTGTACCTCCCGGACCAGCTTCAGGGCCTGCGCGCCGTTCTGCGCTTCGGAAAGATCATAAGTACGCAGCAAGAACGTAATCAAGCGGCGGATGTCGGCTTCATCATCGGCGATCACCAGTCGAGGTTTCATAGCATGCTCCTCCCTTGCCTGCTCCACCACGCGTTTCCCCTGGGGGAACATTCATTCCAGGCGACCCTGTCGTGTGTGTTAGCCAGCGTTCTCAGTTGCATCATTCCCTCTCATCCACTCCCAACATTAGGAGCTTTGTCTGTAGTATAGCCCCCACCTCCAAACACGCAGAGGCAACTCATCGCCGTCTCCGACCCGTAGCGCGTGGCTT